>NZ_CAXAVM010000220.1:0-11264 GCF_963972345.1 uncultured Gimesia sp.
ATGCAGCAGTCACATTCGAACCTTTGGCATTCGTCGACAGATAAAAAGCATTTCCATAGCCGCCGGTACACAACAGTACGCAGTCAGCCGAATACTTTTCAAATTCGCCGGTAATCAGGTTGCGGACAATAATTCCTCGCGCCACACCATCAATCTTGACCAGGTCCAGCATTTCCCGTCGCGGAAAGAGCTGGATACGCCCTGCGCCGACCTGTCGCATCAAGGCACTGTAGGCCCCCAGCAGTAACTGCTGCCCGGTCTGTCCCCGGGCATAAAAAGTTCGCGACACCTGGGCACCACCAAAAGAGCGGTTCGCCAGAGTCCCGCCATAATCGCGGGCAAAAGGGACTCCCTGGGCCGCACACTGGTCGATGATATTGTTACTGACCTGCGCCAGCCGATGCACGTTGGCTTCGCGACTGCGGAAGTCTCCCCCCTTGACGGTATCATAAAACAGACGCCAGACACTGTCGCCATCGTTGGGGTAATTCTTCGCAGCGTTGATCCCCCCCTGTGCCGCAATACTGTGTGCGCGTCTTGGAGAGTCCTGAAAACAGAAAGACTGAACCTGATATCCCAGTTCCGCCAGAGAGGCTGCCGCCGAGGCACCGGCCAGACCGGTCCCGACGACGATGATTTTTTTCTTCCGTTTGTTCGCCGGGTTAACCAGCTTCATTTCCTTCTTGCAACGATCCCATTTCTCGGCCATCGGCCCTTCAGGAACACGAGAATTTAAAACCGTGGTAGCCGCCTCGGCCATGATCTAAACCTTCACAACGGAAACTGTTGAACTATAAAATAATGTTTGAATTCAAAGAGAGCTGAATCTCAGACATCAATGAATGAATAATCCCCAGATGGGCAGACTGGCAAAACCGATCGCAATCACTGCTGCAAACAGAATCGCAAACTTCCTGATCCAGGGAGTGTACTTGGGATGATTCAGCCCCAGTGACTGAAACGCGCTCCAGAACCCATGGGATAAATGGAACCCGAGAATGATTGTTCCAATGATATAAACAGCAGCACTCCAGCTGCCAAGCACTTGAACGATGATCGAATAAGGATCCGCTTCGATGACACCTTCTGGTGTTTCAACCGTGTAAGTCACCGCGGGATTCAGGTGCAGTTTCATATCGATCATATGAACGATCAGAAAAATCAGAATGATCGAGCCGGAAAGAAACATCCAGGAACTGGTGCGTCCCATGGGAGTTTTTCCAAAAAAAGAGGGAGGCTCTTCAATCTTACTCTGTTTCTCATGATAGCTGATGTGCCGCGCTTTGCGATTGTCACTCGTCAGTTTGAAAGCCAGGGCGATATGAGCAAACAACAGCAGAAACAATCCGACTTCTGCGACCGGCAGCAGCAGCATACTGTGCAAATCGTGGGCATAGGTATTATAGGCATCGGCCCCCACATACACGAGCAGATTCCCTGCCAGATGCACGACCAGAAAGCCACAGAGTAAAAGTCCGGTAATCCCCATCACGAACTTCTGACCCAGCGAAGAGGACAGTAATGTCATGATCCATTTTGTCGCTGATTTACCGCTGGCTGAGGGAGAAGGTTGCTGTTTCTCAGCTGATTTCGTCACCATAATCTAGCTCTCACACGGCTGCCCTCGGGCAAACCATGAATAAGATTGTGATAAATATATTGGATGCGATTGGCTGCCTGCCAGGCAATCGTCCAGTTCCCCTTCAGAAAACAAGCGAACTGCTTCTTACCGGGAGAAATTACTTAAGTTATTATATTTCTTTGCCTTCGAACATCAATCATTACATAATTATAAACTTGGATGCTTTTACAAAATACACGGTGTTTTAGAAACAGAGGGACCATTTTCAAGTCACGCTTCCTGCCCCCATGGCTCAATTCCAGAAACTGAGATTACCTTTTCAGAATCGGGAGCCCTGTAATCTTACATCGGTCACTTAATCGAAGTTCTCTCTTACGCTTGATTAAATGCTGTTTATTTTCTCTTTTTCTTTCTGGTCTTCTTTGATTTGACCTTCCGCACATTCTTTTTCTTTTTTGACTTCGGGGCACCCTGAGGATCAGCCTTTCCGGGAGCAGCGGTTTCCTGCTTTTTTGCGTTCCCGTACTCTTTAGGTCGAGGCAGTCGAAAATCCAGCTCGCGACGGTCGAGATCGATTTTCTCGACTTCGACTGTCAGCAGATCCCCCACGCGATACTCCTGACCAGTCCGTTCTCCCACAATACTGAATTTGGGAACGTCCTGGTGGAAGTAGTCATGTTTTCCCAGACGACTGATGTGCAACAGCCCTTCCACAGGTACATCAGTCCCTCTGCAGAACATCCCGAAGGTTTCCACCCCGGTAATCATGGCTTCCAGTGTCCGGATCTTGTTATCGATCATCCAGGTCAGGAGCTTGACCTTTGTCAACTCCCGTTCCGCCGCTTCGGCGCGACGTTCCCGCAATGAAAGTTCATGTCCAAGTTGACGGAGCCCCTGCGGGCTCTGCCCTTTCCCTTTCTCCGGTCGCTCGATGATTTCATCGATCATGCGATGAATGGTCAAGTCGGGATAACGTCGAATGGGGCTGGTGAAGTGGCAGTAATGATCAACGGCTAACGCATAATGGCCCAGCTCTTCATCCGTATATTCCGCCTGTTTCAAGCTTCTGAGCAGCGCATAATTTATTGCCTGCTCCACAGGTGTCCCATGGACCTCATCCACCAGTTTCTGCAGATCTTTACGGCTCTGAACTTTATTCAGCGTAAATCCGAGTGCATTGGCAAATTCGGCAAAGGCCAGCTGGCGAGGCATTTCAGGTTTAGGATGGACCCGCCGCAAGAACCGTAATTCACGGTCATTAAATGCTTCTGCGATCGAAATATTGGCAGCCAGCATGAATTCTTCGATGATCTGATGACTCTCATCATGCTCGCGTTCCACGGCGCCGGTCACACGATGTTTGTCATCGAAGGTCAGTTTCACTTCAGCGAGATGCAACTCCAGAGCCCCCGCGGAAAATCGACGGCCCCGCAGCTTCATCGCCAGATTGTACATGTTTTTCAGCAGTTCCCGCACTTCCTGCGAAACTTTCTTGCCTTGTTCATCCCGCCCCTGGACGATCGGCAGGACCTCTTCGTAGGCAAACCGCTGCGTCACATTGATCGCAGTGTTGGCAAATTCGGTATGAACGGGAATTCCTTCCGGGGTGAATTCGATAAACGCCGATTTGGTGAACCGGACCTGTCCTTCCTGGAGACTGGCCAGACCATTGGAAATGATCTCCGGTAACATTGGAATCACCCTGCCGGGCAGATAAACACTGGTTCCGCGGCGTTTGGCTTCCCGGTCCAGCAGCGAGCCTTCTTTGACAAAGTGCGCCACATCAGCGATGTGCACGCCCAGCAGCCAGTGCCCCTTTTCATTCCGGGTGAGTGAAATCGCATCATCGAAATCACGGGCATCCGCGGGATCGATGGTGACAATCGTCTCTTTGGTCAGGTCACGTCGTTTCCCGAGTTTCGTTTCGTCAAACAGGCTGGCCTGCTCGCGTGCTTCTGTCAGCACTTCCTCTGGAAAATCGAGGGGAATTCCAAATTCATAGATGATCGACAGCAGGTCGACGCCGGGCTTGCCATGCGGCCCGAGTACTTTGGAAATCACCCCCTGGCCCAGGTAGTTTTTGGACGGAAAATGCAGGATATCAATGACGACCTTATCTTCAGAACGCACCCCTTTGGCACCCGGGTCGCCTACATGGATCGGCGAATTGAAGATTTTACCATCCACGTGCACATAACCTTCTCCCTGGGTTTCGAAATAGGTTCCCACAAAGGTCGTCGATGCCCGCTCGATAATTTCCACGACTCGACCGCAGATCTGTCCTCCACTCCGCTGGCGATTGAGGGCGGTGACATAAACCTCATCACCGGTCTGCGCATCACCGAGATCGCGTTCCGAAATGTAGAGATCCCCGGCGTGTCGCTGGTCATGGGCGATATCATCCGGCTTATGGTGCGGAATCAGGTAACCGGCCCCGGAATTCGTTTTCTTGATCGTACCGGCGATCCAGCCTTCCTTTTTGACAGGTCGGATCAGGCCGGAATCAGAAATCAGGATTTCCTTACGGGACCGCAGGCTGGCCATTGCCTGTTCAAATTCCTGGAAATTTGATTTTGAGCCCCCTACTTTTTTCAGCAGAGATTTTTCGCGTACCGGCGTGTAACCGGTTCTGTTCACATAATCGAGAATTTTCTTCTCAAAATCGGGCATCACCTCAATCCTCGGTTATTCCCTTGAACAGTTTTCGCTGCAAGCGGGGCGAATAAGGGGTCCAGTTTGATGTGGAATTCAGATCATCATCGATGAATCTCGCAAACTCATTCACCTTGGCATCCAGATTGTCCAGATGATGCAATGCCACTGCTTCCGGTGTCATCGGCAAGCGGGCACTGCCGAACTCATAGGTCCCATGATGACTGACAATCATATGCTTCAGACGCAACTCGGCTTCTTTCGGAAACGATTCTCCGGTCATCTCCTGGTAGGCACGAATTTTCTCGGTAAGCATCTCAACGCCGATAATCAGGTGTCCCAGCAACTGCCCTTCATCGGTATAGATAAACTCGTTTTCATATCCGAGTTCACGCACTTTGCCCAGGTCATGCAAAAAGACCCCTGCCAGCAACAGACTCATATCTGCTTTGGGATACAAGTCAGAAATTCGCTGCGCGGTCTCCATCAGATTGACAACATGCTCAATTAACCCGCCATGGTAGGCATGATGTGTTTTCACACCCGCAGGTGCCTTGCAGAATTCTTCCATCAACTCCTCGTCAACCAGGAAGCATTCCATCAGCGTTCGGATTTCATTATTTTCGATTCCCAGCAGCATCTCACGCAGTTTCGTCAGCAGTTGCTGTACATCTTGAGGTGCCTGAGGCTGGAAATCAGCCGGATCCAGGTTTTCCGCAGAAACCGGCTCAATGTAGGTCAAAATCACCTGCAGGGTTCCCTGGAACAGATGCACTTTGCCTTTCGCCTGCACATAGTTGCCCGATTGAAAATGCTGCATCCGCTCTTCGACAACATTCCACATCCGGGCATTCACCACACCAGTCGAGTCCCGCAAATCGACTGAGAGAAACAGACTGGCGTTACGATTAGCACGTAACTGCTTATCAACTAACAGATAAACCTCATTGACTGAATCACCATCCTTGAGTTGATTTATATTTTGTCGAGACATCTCGATTCGGCTTTCAGAATCACTTTTAAAACGCTGCTGTCGATCTCAAGTTTCGCTAAGAAACACAATAGAACGATCTTAAGCCGTTCCATCCAGCTCAACAAGTCCGACACCAGTCCGTTCTGAAAGTCTCTTCCATTTGCCTGAATAGATCCCCGTCGCTCACCGGTGAAACGTGTCCCCCCTGCGTGATGAAATGCAACAAACTACTGATTTCATGGTACTTAGAGCCACGGGAATATTTTTACTCCGAACAAGTCCGAACCTTTTGAAGACGAATCGGTTCTGCTAGACTGTGTCCAGTTTTACTGAAGCGTCTCCAGAATCATCATCCGGGATCATTTGGGCCGGGTATATCAGATTGAGAGACGCTTTGGTTGCTGGTGACGCGATCTAAAAAACGCGACCCTGAATACTGGGCACGTCCTGCCTCTGCCAGGGACGTGTAATCTATGTCATAAACGATTCCTCTTCAAATACTTAAGGAAATAACGTGCGCTGGTCGAATACTCTGATCCCCACTATCAAAGAAGTTCCCGCCGACGCGGAGATTCCCAGCCATCAACTGATGCTCAGAGCCGGTCTGATCCGCCAGTTAATGGCGGGGGCATATACCTACCTCCCCCTGGGATGGAAAGCCATTCAGAAAGCCAGCCAGATTATCCGCGAAGAAATGGATGCTGCCGGAGCCGCGGAACTCCATATGCCCGCACTTCAGCCGCTGGGACTGTTTGAACGCACTCAGCGAAAAGAAGCCTTTGGATCGGTACTGATTCAATTTAATGTACCCCGTGGAAATCGATTGATTCCCATGGCGCTCGGCCCGACCCACGAAGAAGTTGTGACCGACCTGATCAGTCATTGCATCAGCAGTTATAAACAGCTGCCTTTGACGGTCTACCAGATTCAGACAAAATTCCGGAACGAAGAACGCCCCCGTTTTGGTGTCCTGCGTACCAGTGAATTTCTGATGAAAGACGCCTACAGCTTCAGCTCTTCCGTGGAACAGCTTGATGAAATTTATGACCGGATGTATCGGGCTTACTGCCGGATTTTTGCCCGTTGCGGCCTGAAATACCTGCCCGTCGAAGCGGAAAGTGGTCCGATTGGCGGCGATGCCTCACATGAATTCATGATCCCTTCTGACAATGGCGAAGATTCCATCGTCTATTGTGAAGCTTCGGGATATGCTGCCAATATGGAGCGGGCCGACACCGGACGCACTGCACCGGAGATTGTCACCAGCGGCAACGCAGGTTCCCTGGAGAAAAAAGCGACTCCCAAGGCAACAAGCATCGAGCAGGTCAGCCAGTTCCTGGGATGCGAACCTTCCCAGATGATCAAAACCCTGATTTACCTGGCTGATGGCGAGCCCGTGGCGGTTCTGATCCGCGGCGATCACGAAGCCAATGAAGGCAAAATCCGGCGGGCCCTGTCTGCCAACTCAGTCGAGTTAGCGGATGACAAAACTGTCCAGCAAGTCACCAGCGCCCCCACCGGATTTGCAGGACCGGTCGGCATCAAGTGCAAAATCATCGCCGACCACGATATCCCCGTCATTGAAAACGCAATCACCGGTGCGAATGAAGCGGACGCACACTACCTGAATGTGAATGTGGGACGCGACTACCAGTTGGAGACCACTTACGACCTGCGTAATGCGGAAGCCGGCGACCCCTGTCCTAAGAGTGGGGAGCCACTGTCGATTGTGCATGGCATCGAAGTAGGTCATGTCTTCAAGCTGGGAACCAAGTATACCGAAGCACTGGATGCAAATTATCTGGACGAAAAAGAAAAGCGACATCCGATCATCATGGGCTGCTACGGAATCGGCGTGAATCGAATTGTCGCAGGTCTGGCCGAAACACGACATGACGATAACGGACTGATCTGGCCTCTTTCAATCGCCCCTTATGAAGTCCTGGTGATTCCGCTGAACACAAATGATGAGGAAGTCATGCAGACGGCGGAACGTTATTACAACGAACTCAAAGCAGCCGGTGTTGATGTTCTGTTTGATGATCGCAATGCCCGCGCCGGGGTCAAATTCAAAGATGCAGACCTCATTGGCATTCCCTATCGCATCGTCATCGGCGGCAAAGGGTTGCAGAACGGTGAAATTGAAACCAAATGGCGGACTGCTGAAAATGCGGAAATGATAACCATTGATGCCGGTATTACGCCCATTCTGGAAGCGCTGGATTCACGCAAGGCCGAAGAGTACCGGGCGGCTAATGTACCTGAGTGAACTCGAGGAATTTTCTGTGAGTCAGTAATCAAGCAAGCCGACAGAGCTTGAACTCTGTCGGCTTGTTAATCATTTCAAATCGGATTGGTTTTACTTCAACTCTTTGATCCGAATATTTTTCCAGGCAACAGAATAAGGGCCTGTCCCTGGTTTGATGCCGTGTACCTGGAGTCCGATGAATCCTGACGGATGAGATTTATAAACCCGCTCATCGGTCAGGTCAGAGATCTGTTCTCCGTTGATCCACGTCTGAATTCGCGGTCCGTTGGCAACAACCCGGAATTGATTCCATTCTCCATCCTTAAAATTCTTATGGGGAGTACGCTGATCTTCTGGTGTCATCCAGCCAATGCCTTTGTCTTCGCCATCGTACTTGATCGACTCACCATAGATGTATCCGGCTTCAGCACCATTCTCTCCACTGGCTTCGATTTCGACCTGAGGCCCATTCACGCGACCATCGCCGTTTACCTGCTGGCTGCGAATCTGCACACCCGAATTCAACTCTTTATTATACAGCTTGGCTTCGAACTCCAGCTCGAAGTTTCCATAATTTTTCTTTGTGCATAAGAATGAGTTAGGGCTGCCTTCAGAAGTGGTCCCGACGATGGTGCCATCTTTAATCGCATAGGTCGCCGTTCCATTGTGCTGTACCCAGTTATTGAGTGTCTTCCCGTCGAACAGGCTTACCCAGTCGGAACCTGATCCTGCCTGAACGCTCACGCTCAAACAGACAGCAGCCAAAATCGCTGCAGCTAATCCTGGAACTTGATGTCGTTTCATGTTTCTCTCCCCAAAAGTCGCAATGTTGATGGTTCTTCGTAAATCATTCGTGATCAGTAGTTAAAAAAATCTGTTTCAACGACATTCGCCTGTCAGACCGTTAAAGTTGCTCAATCATTTAAAGTCGACAAGACCGGCCCGCGGGCATTGATCTTCTGTGCCTGCTTCGCATCCCCGGGCATTTCTCGATGTTCAAATTCAGGGGGCTTGGGTTCACCCGGACGCTGGTTCCTGTCCGGCGTCGGGTTTTCGGGAATTGTATCTCCCGTCTCAACAGTCCATTGATCCAGGGCCTGCCTGAGACGAGACAGATCCGCAGCATGTGCGGGCTGTAGTGCCAGATTATGAAACTGACAGGGATCTTCGCTCACCCGATACAGTTCTTCGCGGGGCCGCGGTTTTAAAAATACGTCCTGCTGATTCGCATTCAGTTTACCCGCTTTGAAACGATCCCAGAGCACTTCGCCTGAAGGAAATTCGATCGATTCTACACACAGATTACGCTGTTCAGGCCAGGCATTGCGAATATAAAGCCAGTCACCGGATCGTACCATCCGTTCGTGCGCTTTGAAGACATGCCAGTTGTGCTCGGCAAAGGCAAAGTCACGTACCTTCGCTTCCGGTCGCTTAAGGACTTTTTTAAAACTGACGCCCTGAATACGCTTATCGGCAGACACACCTGCCAGGTCGAGAAAGGTGGGGCCGATGTCGAGGGAACTGACCAGGCTGTTACTCACGCCACCTGCTTTGATTGCAGCGGGCCAGCGGACAATCAGAGGCGTTTTGATGCCACTGTCATACAGCCTGGTTTTACAGCGAGGAAAAGGACGTCCATTGTCAGCGAAAAACATTACCAGCGTATTATCAGCAATTCCCTGGGCATCCAGTTCATCCAGTATCTTTCCGGTAAAATAATCGATGCGGCTGATCTCGTCGTAGTACTGAGCCAGATCGCGGCGTGTTTCTTCACTGTCAATCAGGTAAGGCGGGACGACGACTTCCGAGGGCTGATGGGGCTCGAATTCCTTGACTGCCTGCCACGCACGGTGTGCATCGACAGAGGCGAACCAGCAGAAAAATGGTTTGTCTCTGGGACGATCTTTCAGGATGGGAACCCAGTCTGCTTCGCGCCCCGGCCCCTTTCCTTTCGATACGAAATCAAAGGCGGTCAGCGCATAATTACCCATATGCTGTTTACCCGAGATCACCGTATAATAACCGGCATCGCGTAATAACTGCGGGAATAAAACCTGGCCTTCCGGCAGGGGTGTATGCAGTTCCGGGGCGCCGGTGTTGTGCGGATAGCGACCAGTGATCACACTACAGCGGCTCGGACTGCAACTGCTGATCGTCAGATACGCATTGTCAAATCGCAGACCTTCTTTGGCCAGTCGATCCAGGTTGGGCGTTCGTATAGAGGGATGGCCATAACATCCCAGATCATTCCAGGAAACATCATCAGCGAAAATCATGACAATGTTAGGTGGGGCGGCGTTCGGCGGAGCGGCTGCACTGCGATCAGCTTGAAATAGTGATGCCAGCAGAAAAATCGTCAATAGAATAAAAAGATGGGGCCAGGAAGAAAATCGCACCTGCATGATTCACGCTACCTCAATCAGAATTAGAAAATACAGGCCTCGACCTGTCAGGCACTGCAGACTCTACAGTACAACAACAGGTCGGACTTCTCAATCATGAGGCGGGATTTCGGACAGCAAATCCTGGTCAATCAATTACACAACAATGGTTAGAAAATGAGAAGATTAATCGACATCTGGATCGATTCCAAAATCTTCCGGTTCTTCGTTTTCCAGAAACAGATTATTGTCTGTTTCGGCCTGTTCTTCCTCTGGGGCTGGTTCAAACGAAATGGTCAGATGAACCTGATGTTTTACCACGGGATTGAACTGAGATCCCAGTGGTTCAAATCGCAGATGAATATTGGCTTCTGCCGCAATTTCCTCGGCTGTTTTTTCAGCACTGTCTGCCAGATCACTCTGACCGCTTTCGCGGTAACAGGCTCCCAGGGATTTCCAGGGAAGCTGGCTGTGAGGGATCGGCAGTAAATCTGCCGCATATTGTAAAGGTTGAATCGCTTCGGAGTAGCGACCGACTCGTTTCAAAGATTCCCCTCGTAAAAAAGAATACGAGGCAGTTAGGGATCCCGGATCGGTAATCTGATCCAGTTCTCTGAGCGCCTGTCGAGGCATTCCCAGTTCCAGATAGCCTTCTGCGGCCATCAGCCGTCTTACTGTTTTTTGAGGAATTCGAGGGATCATCATTTTAATACCTCCCGTTTCACCATCTCATGGTGAATATCGCTGGGTTGAATTTATGGGAAATCAACGCCTCAGGGCTCATTTGCATTTCCGTAATAATGAAAAACGTATTTCAAAGCCCGCTGGATCAATTCTACCGCACAGTATGTGCCAAATCTGCCTCCGCTTCCTTACAAATGAACATAAGCCACATAAACAAAAGCACTTACACCACTTTTTCATTCTTTTTCCTGAGTGCGACAGTGCCAATCTGGCGGTCGCTCTGACATCAGTCTGGTGCCAGACTGCATCATTTCTGGACAATAACAGGGCTTTTCTTAAGACAAGGCAGAAAGGAAAGCGGTTCGCAAGAGTAGATGGTTGAGCAAGCCAGCTCGACTAACTGACTTGTCGGGTCAGTGTTCTTTTACTACGTGCAAATCAGCCATTATTCGGAAATTATTTTGCGAAACGTGACGTCAGTTTCAGACTTTTCCTGCTGTTCAGTACCTGCAGGTTCAGAAACCGCTGTTTCTGGGCCTTGTGGCCATACCGTGGAAATCCGGGAAGTATCTCCCTGCAGCCAGTCGTGATGCCCATTGGCTTTTTCGGGCTCTAAAAAGAGTACCGTTTTTATTTTGGAAGGTTCCACGTCAAGTTCCGGTTGTGCCTTCGCAGGAGACTTCTCAGAAATGTGAGTCTCTTTTGCTGCGACCGACTTGTTACCCGGCTGTTTCACTTCAGCTG
>NZ_CAXAVM010000221.1:0-11239 GCF_963972345.1 uncultured Gimesia sp.
GTCATCATGCAGTTGACCTGAAAATCAACCTGTCTGCTTACGACCACCCCGACGGACATAACAACGCAACGAACGTGGCGGCAGTACGGCAACACGCGGATACAGCGTCGCTCCATCCCTTTTGGGGAAAATATCCAGCGGTGAACGGGCCGACGTATCGATAGTCAGGTTCCACTCTTTGGGTTTGATTCCCACCGGCAATTCAAAGGCCTGCGGATCAGGAGAAGAATTGACCAGGATCATCAGATCAGAACCATCGCGTACGCGCCGTGAAGAATGCCTTGCTCCCAGAATGCATAACAGGCAGTGCTTATCATGCCGCCAGTCGACAGCGTGTCCCATCACGTTATACCAGCTGACATCGGGCAGCTTCTCTACACCATCCGAATTACCGGTAAGGAAATTACGTTGCCTCAGTGTCGGCTCACAGAGTCGGAAATGGATCAGCTCTTTACAGAACCGATACAGCCCCTTGTACTTTTTAACCAGCGACCAGTCAAACCATGATATGGCGTTATCCTGGCAATAGGTATTGTTATTTCCCCGTTGAGTTCGGCGGCATTCATCACCAGAGAGCAGCATCGGAACGCCCTGGCTCAAAAAGAGCGTCGCCAGCATATTTTTGATCTGTCGCTCACGCATCCCGATGATGGCAGGATCATCAGTGGGACCTTCCACGCCGAAATTCATGCTGATGTTGTTATTTTCGCCATCCTGATTATCTTCGCGGTTGGCATAATTGTGTTTGTGCTCGTAGCTCACCAGGTCATTCAGCGTAAATCCGTCATGCGCGGTAATAAAGTTGACACCATGAAATGGCTCGCGTTCGGTTTTCTGGTAGAGATCGCTCGAACCTGAAATGCGAGTCGCATAATCTCCCAGCGTAGGAACATCGCCTCGCCAGAATCGACGAATATCATCCCGGTAACGACCATTCCATTCCGCCCAGCGAATGTGAGAAAATGAACCGACCTGATAAGCGCCGGCAGCATCCCAGGCTTCAGCAATCAGCTTGGTATCTGCGAGCAACGGATCCTCTGCGATGGCCTCCACCAGGGGAGGACTGGGAACAAGATTACCACTACGATCGCGGCTCAGAATCGAAGCCAGATCGAAACGGAAACCGTCTATATGATAATTACAGGTCCAGTGCCGCAGACAATGGAAGATCATTTCCCGGACAACCGGATGGTTCCCGTTGATCGCATTTCCACAACCCGAATAGTTTTTATAGTATTTACCACCCTGATCCAGGTGATAATAAACCTGATTCTCCAGGCCACGGAATGAGAGCGTGGGACCGTGCTCATTCCCTTCTGCCGTATGATTGAATACCACATCCAGGATGACTTCGATACCAGCCTCATGCAACGCCCGTACCATCTCTTTGAATTCCCGGACCTGTGCGCCTGGTTCTGAATTCGTTGCAAAACCACGGTGCGGCGCAAAGAAAGCCAGTGTTTCATATCCCCAGTAGTTCTGATGGTCGGTAAACGTCCCATCGGCCTCATTCATGGGGAACTCGTGAATCGGCATCAACTCAACCGCGGTGACTCCCAGATCGATCAGATAGGGTATCTTTTCAATGACCCCCAGATAAGTACCTGGATGCTCTACTCCGCTCGATGGTGAGTTGGTAAAACCACGCACATGCATTTCATAAATGACAGTGTCCGCCAGGTGATGTCGGACGTGCCGATCCCCCTGCCAGTCAAACTGATCATCGACGACGACACACTTGGGAGGCCGCACAATACCATCGAGTGAGGGCTGAAAATTCCCTGCCAGTGCTTTGGCGTAGGGGTCAATCAGTCGCGCCCGTTTATCAAACCGCTGACCGATTTCCGGCTGAAAGGGACCATCTGCCTGGAAATGGTAAAGCTGACCTGGACCAATTCCTGAAATGAACGCAGTCCAGATATCTCCCAGGCGTCCATATTCCTGGTTGAAACGGATGACTTCCGAAGGCTCGGTATCATCAACGTGATTATACAGCAGGAGCCACATTGAAGTGGCTGATCGACTGTAAACGGAAAAAAGCACCCCGTTGTCCTGCGGCACCGCGCCGTAGGAAAATGTATGCATGGAATGAATCGGGGAGCTGAGTGAGTGTACCAATTCGCGACCCATTACTGACCTGTTCCTCTTCATCACTGCGTCGAACGATTCACAGGAAAATGTCGGAGTCTTCTTCTGAGCACCAGAAAAAGAAACCAGAACTTTCCGTTCAACTCAGTATTATATCTCTAAATTATTTACAAACAGCGGTCGCCTGCATGCCAACGGACAGAGGTAACCACCATCAAATTTTAACCATTATCCCTAATTCTATACTTCGACGTCCCTGCCTGTGATTGATCATTCTTTTTTTTCCTGAAATCCAGAACCTCTGAATCTGCAGGAACACGAAGCTATGATCGAAAGAAAGGTTGTGTTGTATTTTATTCAACCAATACTCAGTTTATACATAAATTAACTGACAGCTGTAGATAGTGTAACAAGTAAAACAACATTCCCCAGAACAATTTCCCAAAAATGACAACTGAGCTGCTGGAACTTTCCAGCAGCTCAGTGTTTGTTTAACCACATTTTTCATCCTGTAGTTTCGAACCAGTTTTCCAGTAATATACCGATACTCTTAAGGGAAAAAGGGATCGTTTCGGATGGAGTTAGTGGATACCGGAACAGAAGTGCGGTATACAGGCTGGGTGACCGGACGGTAAGCCGGGTATTGCTGTGTTCCGTAAGAACCTGTTCCACGATACCCTGAGTAATTCTGGGTAGGATAGCGATACTGAGGCATGTTACAGTTTCCACCAGGACAGTTTACATTACTGTATCCAGTGCCACAGTTACCACCGGGACATGCCATGCCTGCCCCACAGTTCCCAGAAGCACAAGGGCTGCTGTAACTGGAATAATTACTGGTGGGGTAACAGACTCCGTTCACACAATTCGTGTTACCATAAGAGGGTTGACCATATGCGGGACGGTACGTCTGTTGAGCAGTCCGATAGCTGACCGGTCGGGTCAACGCACGAAACGGTGAGGTAATCACATCAACCACACCACCGGGACGAGGTTGAAAAAAAGCGGTCTGAGTTTCGGCGGCCTGAGAGTCGCCAGACAGCATTACAACAGCCGCGGCGCAAATTGCTAAAGTCATCATGAAACGTTTCATTGAGATTTCTCCACATTTGAAAAGACGAGTTTCTGTTATCATTTAAACCACATCGTGGTAATAAATCACTTATGCACGCGCCGTGCCAATCAGAGAAAACACATCCCACAACAACACACTAAGAAACTTATTCACAACAACTTACGATCATATTAATAGAACACACAAAATCATTTACGCAACACCCTCTCTCGTTCTTTGTAACAATTACGACATCATTTCTACAAAAATTTCTCACTTCGCGTGACAATTATCAAAACAGGCAAGATATTCGGCTAACCTGTACCGAACAGCTAAATTAAAACATCATTTACACTGATTTTAACAGCCCCTGAATGTCATCATATTGATTGAGCAGTTTTTTCAGCTGGCAGACTGGTCGGGTTATTCTGAATAGACGCTCTTGCCGATATTCAATATAAACCCTCGCCCTGGCTGACGTTTTCATTGGGACAGGACTTCTTGTACTTCCCCATTTGCAGTGATGAGAACCATGAATCGCTATACTAAAAAAGTCGATCAGTTTGCAGCTGCCCCGATGTTCTGCTGCTCCATTCTGTTTCTCGCTTTTTTCGCAGGCACGCTCCATCTCTTCAATCTGGATTCACCGGGAATCGCGCTGGACATCTGCAACTGGTGTCTGTTCCTGCTCTACCCCTGCTTTGTCGCGGAAGCCGTTACCCACATTGCACTGGGAAGCCCCCGCTGGAAATTTAATCTGCTGTACTGTCTGGCTCCCCCCCTCAGAATTTGTGCACGAGATCAAATGACGGGACGGTCCATCTGGTTTCCTGTCCTGGCGTGGCGGGAAGTCAATCAGGCGTTTCTGGAACGTGTCAGAAAATCTTTTTCCGTTCCGATGCTGGTCATGGCATTACTGGTTCTGCCCCTGTTTGCCGTCGAGCATTACTGGCAGAAACAGATTGAAGCGACCCCGCTGCTGGCAGATATCACTGCGTTAGCAACCGGACTGATCTGGTTTGCATTCACACTGGAGTTCATCGTCATGATCTCGATCGAACAGAAACGCGTGGACTACTGTCGCAAACACTGGATCGACCTCGCGGTCATCTGTCTGCCTATGATTGCTTTCCTGCGGGCATTTCGCATGGCGGGGCTGTTAAAGTCCGCGCGGATGTTTCGCTTAAAGAGCCTGATCATGAAACTCTACCGGGCAGCTCTCATGCTGGATGTCATCAACCGACTCCTGCAACGCAATCCCGAAAAGCGAATCGCACGCCTGGAAACACTTCTCATAGAGAAAGAACGCGAAATCACCTCGATCAGAACAGAAATGGCGCTGCTGTCAGACAAGATTAAATTGAAATCCCTGTCTGTCTGCGAGGACAACTGTCAGGAGGAAACTCCCCAAAGAAGAGCGGCCTGACAGCCAGTGCCCTCAAATCTGGAATGGGGTATTATTCATCCCGGTCATAGCGCGGGCGTCGATCAGACCAGTCACCAGGCAGTTTCTTCAGATGCTTGTCCAGGAACTTGAGAATATCCAGTTCCAGCCCCAGTCGCTTACCAAGCATATCGGTGCCTCGCAGCTTACCCTGATACTCCTTGAAATACATTCGCTCTTCAGAGCCCTGTGCGGAAGTCAACTGCGTATACAGCTTGTTCGCAGAACCCCGATCGAGTGAATCACCGGCACCTGTGCAGACGAAAAAGCCGATGCCAAATAAAGGCTCTTTAATCCGCACGGCAGCGCGTGAAGCGGAGACACCGGGCACGCTGGCATCGGGTGAGATCAGCACGAGTGCTCTTACCGACTGGCCTTTAGGGGTTTTCGCAGCCAGCACGGGCGCATCATCATAGGGTACCTTACTCCAGTCATACAAAGCGTAATTGAGTGCAATCGGCACACTCATGTCCGCAGCGATGATCGCTGTCTTCTGCATGTTTAAATGTTTTTTCTGATGCTCTTCATAAAGAAATTTCCAGACAGCTTCCAGATCCAGCGCGACCATGGCTCTGTAATCCAAGGCAGACAGCTTATCCCGGGAATTCCCTTTCTGATTCTGATTGCCACCTGCATCTGCGGCAGTCAACTGACTTTTGCCATGCTTTCGAAAATCAACCGAAACCACAGCGTAACCATTCTGCTGCAGGATCGGCGCGAAATTCTGATCCCAGACCCGTTTGCTGCCCCCCTTGCCATGTAACAGTACTACTACCGGGGAATCAGCGGCGTTACTGGACTCAAAATACGTAATCGCAATGGGCCAGCCCCCCTGTGCTGTCAGCATCAACTCCTGGGGCTTAGGAGGGCCTTTCGTATCTTTCGGCTGGGCAAAGACAGAAGCGGTACTGAGCAATGAAATCGAAACCAACGTGATGACCGTATAGATCATGTGACTTTTTTTCGTACAGTGTAAAAGATTTCGCACGGAACCCCCTCAACGTTGGAATAAATTCTTTGTGGCTGTAAGCTTGATGATGCAAACTGTCCTGGACAGGCAATACTTCTGGTGAACAGTCACTTTTATTCTATGTGTTATTCACAGTGAGGTCAATTAGTGTCCTCGTTTTTAAGGCTTTCATTCTCCCTTAATTGAATTTCTCAGTTGTTTTATTCATTCCATTACGCGAGTACCGACTGTTGATACAGGACCAGGAAACCAACGAAACCCCCTCTCGCCCCTTTCTCGGGCTGCAACGGGATGATCAGTATTTCCTGGGAATTCTGTTCGCTGCAATTCTCATCGTTGCGCTGATTCATCTGATTCAGATGTCACATTGGGGAACAGAACCCATTGAAATCAAACAGTTGCAACCGCTGTCTTATGAGTATCAGGTTGATATCAATCGGGCAACCTGGGTCGAGTTTGCACAGCTGGAGGGCATCGGTCCTTCGCTGGGAAAACGGATTGTGGCCTACCGGGAAGCCCATGGTCCCTTTCATTCCATCGCCGACCTGCAG
Source organism: uncultured Gimesia sp. (assembly GCF_963972345.1). Lineage (NCBI taxonomy): Bacteria > Pseudomonadati > Planctomycetota > Planctomycetia > Planctomycetales > Planctomycetaceae > Gimesia > uncultured Gimesia sp. The sequence goes on from NZ_CAXAVM010000221.1 coordinate 6,108, forward strand.
AACGTAAAAGGAATTGGTGAGAAGAAACTGAACGACAATCGCAAGCACCTGATCCTCAGTTCTCCTCCTTAGAAGTCAAAAGAGGAAAGGCGCTGCCTGTTCAGACTTGTACAGACACCTTTCTGATTGAAGTTCCCTCTCGCCCCTTTAAAAACAACAGATTTTCGATATCTTTGCTCCTCTGCTTCTGAAGTCTGTTGATTCCCCAATCAATTCAGGGTTGAATAGTCAGTTCAAATATTAATTCAGATCCAGCCCTTTGGCTGATCTTGCCCGAAATAGCGTTTCATCTAAAGGGTTTACATCTTATGGCAGGTTTTGATCATGGCCCGAATGAGCCTGAGGAAGAGGAGAGTCTGGAAACCATCTCGCGAAATACGCGACTGGGTCTGATCCTGTTTGTTGTCTATCTCATCCTGTATGGCGGATTTGTTTTTCTGAATACGTTTTCGCCTGCCAGGATGGAACTGGTCGTTGTCGCTGGTTTGAACCTGGCCATTGTGTATGGCTTCATGCTGATTATTGCCGCATTTGTGCTTGCCCTGATCTATGGCTGGATGTGCCGTAATGAAATCGACTCACCCACCACGGAAAACGGGGAGGCGAAATCATGATTTATGAACCCTCTCTGATGGCGGTCTTAATCTTCGGCGCCATCGTTGCCGTGACCCTCGGCCTCAGTTTCTGGCTGGGTGCCAAAGCCAAATCTGCGAAAGGATACTTCGCCGCCGGGGGAGGTATCCACTGGTTTGTGAACGGGGTTGCCTTCGCGGGTGACTACCTGTCGGCAGCTTCATTTCTCGGCATCTGCGGCATGATTGCCTTTTATGGATACGATGGATTCCTGTATTCCATCGGTTACCTGGCAGGCTGGATCGTGGCACTGTTCGTGATTGCAGAACCCCTCAAACGCATGGGACGTTTTACGTTCGCCGATGCGCTCGACAGCAAATTTCAATCACGGGGCATCAAACTCGCGGCTGCCATCAGTACGCTGGCTGTCAGTATTTTTTACCTGATTCCCCAGATGGTCGGCGCGGGGGCACTGATTACTCCCCTGCTTGGTTTCCCGCATTACGTTGGTGTTCTGATGGTCGGGACAATCGTCATCCTGATCGTCGTGACCGCAGGCATGGTCAGCACAACCTACGTGCAGTTTCTGAAGGGCTCACTGCTCGTCATCTTCAGTACCATTCTCACGATCCTGATCCTGCAGCGTGGCCTTTCCACCGAACCGGTCAATGACGGAAAAAACACTCACCAGTTTCAAATCCTCGGTCCCGTCGCTGCGAATGATCTGCAGACATGGAAAAACGAACTCAAGTTGACCGACCAAGACAAACTCACTCCCCTGGAGCAGGGAGCCTGGGAAAAAAAAGGAATCCTGCAACTCACACAGGATGGCAAAACCTCTTACTGGAAGATTTCCGAAAACGAAGAAGGTCAGTTTTTCCTTTCTGAAACCCAATACAAACTGACCACATCTCAAGGCGCTGTCATCATCAATGGCCTGCCCCAGGGGACCGGAGAAGGAGAAACCGACTTCTACCCCGTTGGTCGCATCAGCAAACTGCCCGGTGATAAAACTGAGACAGGCCCCCTGGGAATAACCAGCTTTTTAAGCACGATTCGTGAAAGCGAAATCATCCTCTGGGGATCGGAATCAGTTACAGAAGAGGATGATTCCACCCTGACGATTTATTTTCCGAAACCAACTTCCGGAGAAAAAGTTCTCAGCCCCGGTAACCATCCCAAGTTTGCCGGCATCCGCGGTGATCAATTCTACGAGAAACTCAACTTCCTCTCATTAATGCTGGCACTCTTTTGTGGAACCGCATCACTGCCTCACATTCTGATTCGCTATTACACTGTGAAAGATCAGGCCAGTGCCCGCAAAAGTACGATCGTCGGTATCGGCAGTATTGGCTACTTCTATATCTTGACCCTGTTTATGGGTCTGGGAGCAATGACCAGTGGCGCCATGGATGTGACCAATTCCAACATGGCAGCTCCCCTGCTCGCAAAAAGTATTGGTGACTGGCTGTTCGCGATTATTTCCGCTATTGCCTTTACTACGGTGCTGGGAACCGTAAGTGGTCTGATTATCGCCTCCAGCGGTGCCGTGGTGCACGACCTGATGTCGAGCTTCATGAAAATAGAAATGACTGATTCCGCCAAAGTCCGCGTCGCCAAGATCGCATCCGTCGTCGTCGGCCTCATCGCCATTATTCTCGGTATCCTGTTTGAAAAATTCAATGTGAACTACCTGGTCGGCTGGGCCTTCAGCGTGGCTGCGTCTGCAAATCTGCCGGCCCTGGTGATGCTGCTCTTCTGGCCTAAAACGACCAAGCAGGGAATTACCGTCGCCATCTTTACCGGCATGATTACCTCCCTGGGCTGGATTCTGATGAGCGCCGATTCTTACAAAGGCATCTATGGCTGGGATCCTGAAACCGCCATCGTTCCCTTCAGTCAACCAGGACTCGTCACCATCCCGCTGGGCTTCATTGTCCTGATTGTCGTCTCGTTGATGACGCAGCCCAAAACACAGGAGTCAGTCAATTGACAGAAGAACCACAAGAACAGGAATGGCTCACCGCAACCGCGATGGAGGATGAATTTACCGTCCTCTTTCGCCTGCTGCCGACGATCCCACAGGATATCAGTACCGCTGATTTTCCCGCCCGTGTTGAGATCATCTGGTCGTACACTTCGCCCAATGAAACAGGCATGCCAGGCCAGGAAGATCAGCAACAGATGAACCAGTTTGAAGAACAACTGGTCGAGATCTGGCTCAAAACAGGCCTGGGACACCTGACGATGTTGATTACGGGTAACCAGATCTGCGAATGGCAATGGTATCTGCGCGATGCAGATCTGGCGCTGCAGGTATTGAACGAAGCCCTGGCAGACCAGGAGCCACTCCCGATCGAATTCCACACAGAAGCCGATCCCGACTGGTACGCCTATACCAACTTCATGGAACAGGTCACGGGATAGGCCGAGACTCAGGTGGGGTTATCTGTCTGTTTACCGAAGCGATCCAGAATCTCATTCACCGTGGATCGAATCGTAATACACAGACCATCCAGGTCGAGGTCGTCTTCGTCCAGACCGAATGGTTCTTCCACGGAGTGTGCAATGACTTCAATCCCGATCATGAAATAAGCCATGATGACCGTCATAGGAACGGTCCAAAAATTAAATTCTTCGACCAGTCCCCAGGGAAGCGTACACAGGTAAAGCGTAATACAGTGGCGTACGAACAGCCGATAGGAAGGGGAAAGCCGCGTTCGGCGAATCCGCTCGCAGCCGCCGCAGATCTCCATCAGTTCGCGCACCTCGGTATCGATGATCCGCAATTCATCACCGTCAATCAGCCCGGAGCGTTTCCAGCCAATCACACGACGGTAAATCAGGTCTGCGATATATGCTGGAATATGACGCGGCGGTGGATCGATCTGTTCGAGTTCCGGGAACATCTCAAAGTCATCGTCTTCACGCAGGTGATCGCGTAGCGCTTCGGGAAACGCAACGATAATTCCCGCCAGTTCCCGCAGTTCATCGCGGTTGAAGTTGGTGAATTCCCGAAACTTGATCGCCATGTTCCGGGTCACATTGACCAGGCGCCCCCACAGCTTACGGGCTTCCCACCAGCGGGAGTAAGAACTGTTCGTCCGAAAAACCAAGAGCAACCCCAGTACAAGTCCGATGATTCCATGTAGATTCGATGAGAAGTCACCAAACTCTTCGATCTCGACAATTTGCTCGGGGTGTAAGCCAAGACTTTCTAAAAATCCACCGGCGACTGCCCCTAAATCATTCTTGATCAATGGGATCAGGCTATACAGCCCGACCAGAGCTGCATAGTAAGCAATACGCCCGACGGTCCCCAGTTTTTTCTCGATAAACGAGAGATTCAATTCTGCATCTGCTGCCATAAACCGAAAATCCTGCATTAAAACCAGACAAACTTATCCTGTCAGTTCGTTGTAAGTTAACACAGGGACTCTAGTTTTTTCGCTCTAATAATACAACTGAGGTATCATCGTGTCTGCCCGATCCGTCCGTAAAAGCATTGGAGTCGCGAAACAGGTTTTCGAGCGACTCTTCCAGACTCGCGCTTCGCGAAGCCTGCAAGGACTGCATGATGCCGGGAATGCCAAATTCGCCGAATGTCTCTTTCTCACCGGGAAACGCCTCTGCCAGGCCATCGGTAAAGATCAGCAGTCGGCTGTCAGGTGGGACAACGGAAGTGTGAATATCATAGTCTGCATCAGGTACAATACCCAGCGGCAGGCCCCCGTCATCGAGCGTTCCCAGTTCGCAAACCTGATTGGTTTCCAGTTCGTGAATCATCGGAATCGGAGCCCCGGCGGACGTCCATTGGAATTCATTCGTTTTGGAATTCAGGATTCCATACAGCAGCGTGATAAACCCGCCGTCATCATTCACGATCGCCTGGTCACACAAACGATTATTCACATCCTTCACGAAGGCTGCCGTATCCAGATATTTGTTGGAGCGAATCATTCCCACCAGCGTATGCATGGTCATGATCGACATGCAGGCTTTCATGCCATGTCCTGATGCATCGCCGACCAGCAATACCAGATTGTCATCGTCGAGCATAAAGACATCGTAGTAATCTCCTCCCGCTAACGTCACCGGCTGACCACCGAACACCCGGATCTGCGACGATTCATACCGCGCAGTGACATCAAACCGGTCAGGTGAGATCAGGTTTGTAGGAATAATTGATTCCTGAAGCTTGCGGACAGATTCCACTTCTTCCCGCAGACGTTCCGCGACAAAACGTTCGCGTTCCGCACGGACAGAATCTACCACGCTCTGCAAAGTGGTTTCCATCAGAAACATGAAGTCACCACCTTCGTCGCGGATAATATATGCCCGCATGCCCGCCGTCAGGAAGCGGGCCACATGAAAGGTGCCCTGGGTCGGACATGCACCTACGACGGGCGTATCCAGGTGCTTCTGTCGAATCTGCTCAAAATGGTCGAAAGCGGTTTGCGGATCAGGTGACATAATCGACATCAGAATGATGTCCCACTCATGCTGTTCCAGCGCCTCTGACAGAAATTCTTCCGGAGTCGCACAGACTGTCAGCTCAT
>NZ_CAXAVM010000222.1:0-11017 GCF_963972345.1 uncultured Gimesia sp.
AGCGACGGCGACCAGCTCGATGTTCATGCCATCTTTTTTGAGCTGAACCAGCTTTTTGACATGGGCACCAAATCCACGTCCCCCCGGGCCGATAAATGCGATGCGAATTGCTTCATTACTGTTGCCGGCTCCGAAGGCGGGGGCGGAAGCCAGGCCGGCGATCGTGCTGGCAGCGACGGCCGTCGTTCCTGAGGTTTTCAGGAAATCTCTGCGATTGATGGGGCTTTGATCCATTTCGTTATCTCCAGTGATATAATAAAGTGTGACTGTTACTGGATGGTATCAATGATCGGTGATACCAAATGCGTTTCAGGTTTGCAGGCGCGTACCTTTAAGCGCTCAGGGGGGAAGGAGAAGGAAACTGCTTTCCCTACGTTTGATAGTAGCAATATTGTGGGCCTAATGGTACTTAACACTCTATTTTTTCCGGATTGTTGCCGATTCAACCGGTACAGCCAGAATGGGTGTCGGCTGGAGCGTTTTTCTAAATAAAGACAATAAATTGTTGGGTTAAGTGGTGTTAATACGTGGAATAGCAGGTTTTGACGGGTGTCAGGGGGGCATGGTCTCAATTGGTAACTTTGATGGGGTACATCGAGGACACCAGTTGATGATTCAGACATTGGTTCAGCATGCCCGGACACACAAAGTACCCGCCATTGTTTTCACCTTTGATCCGCATCCGATTCATCTGCTGCGGCCCGAATTTGCGCCTCCCGAGTTGATGACGATTGAGCAACGCGCGGAGGTTCTGCAAGAACTGGGTGTGGATTGTGTGATCGCTTATCCCACCGATCATGCTTTATTGAATCTGACAGCGGAGGAGTTTTTTCAACAGGTCCTCTGTGATCAGCTGCAGGCCAGAGGCATGGTGGAAGGCCCCAATTTTTACTTTGGCAAAGATCGTGCAGGAGACGTCGCTTTATTAGGTCAACTGTGTGAGCGGGCGGGAATGTTTTTCGAAGTCGTTGAACCGACCATTTGCGGGTCGCGGATGATCTCCTCTTCCGAGGTTCGCAAGTCGATTCAAAACGGTGATATCACAGAAGCGACCAGTATGCTGGGACGTCTGTATCAGATTACGGGAACAGTCGGTCATGGTGCTGAGCGGGGACGCCTGCTGGGTTTTCCGACTGCGAATCTCACCGACATCAAAACTCTGATTCCCGCTGGCGGCGTATATAGCGGGGTCGGCACGATCGCGGGTAAGCAGTATCCGGCCGCCATACATATTGGAGGAAATCCCACATTTCAGCATGATGAAGCCAAGGTTGAGGTGCATCTGATTGGTTTCTCAGGAGATATTTACGGGCAGGCGCTGCAGGTTCAGTTTCTGGAGCAGTTGCGGGGAACTCAAACATTTACCGATGCAGACGCGCTGAAAACGCAACTCCTGATTGATGTTGAATCAGCAAAAAAACTGGCCTGTCAATGGATAGATTTACAATAATGCGCTAAGATGGCCTGCTGATTAAGTGATGTCGTTCACGGGAAGCAGGAAAACACAGAGCAGGAAAAATGAATGAGTACAATTAACTGGGCCCCCCTCTGTGAGCTGATTCATTCCCATCAGAAATTTTTGCTCTCCTGTCATGTTCGACCTGATGCAGATGCGCTTGGGTCGGAACTGGCGTTGGCCTGTTTCCTGCGAGAACTGGGAAAAGATGTGCGGATTATCAATCCTTCGGCACATCCCCGGAGTATGGATTTTCTCGTACAGGAACACGAAGTCCGCTATGTGGGAGATGGTGTTTCTACATCAGAATTTGAATGGGCTGAAGTGCACATCGTGCTCGATACCAGCGCCTGGTCTCAGCTGCCTGGTCTGGCCAATTTCTATCGAAAAACAGACTCAAAAAAAGTCATCATCGATCACCATGTCAGCTCAGATTCGCTGGGAGCGGATGAATACAAAGATGTGACTTCCCCGGCTACGGGATGCCTGGTCTACGATCTGGGATGTGCCCTGAACTGCAGTCTGAATCCAGAGATCGCCACACTGCTGTATGCCGCAATCGCTACAGATACGGGCTGGTTTCGATTTCCCTCTACTACCGCCTACACCATGCAGATTATTGGGGAGCTGATCAAGGCGGGGGCCGAACCACATCAGATCTATGAGCTGCTGTATGAACAGAACAACTTGCCTCAATTAAAACTGATGGGACGGGTACTGGGACAGGTTCAGACAGACTTTGATGGTCTGCTGGCTTATACCGTCGTCAGTTGTGAAGACTTCAGCGCGACAGGCACCACGCCCGTCGATACGGAAGGCCTCGTTAATTATTGTCTGACACTTGCCGGAACTCAGGCGGCATTTATTGCTGTAGAGCAGCGGAGTCGGCAGGTGAAAATCAGCTTTCGCAGTCGCACGGCATGGGATGTTTCTAAAGTTGCCGAATCATTTGGAGGTGGTGGACACCGCCAGGCCTCCGGTGCGATGTTGAACGGTCCCCTCACCTCGGCTGTGACAAAGGTGCTCGGGAAATTTCGTGAGATGTTTGACACGCTCGAAAAATAAAGTGCTTCCCTGCACTCTCGGTTTTTTTGTGGAAACTATTTTCCCGATTTGATTGCTCTTGGTCTGAGCCTGCTATAGCATAAGTGATATCTATTTCTATCCGGCTGTCCATTTAAGACTCAGAGGGTGATCGATGCGCTTTCACGACCAACTCCGTTTTTTGATTTGCCTGTTGGCCTGTTACTCAGTTCTGAATTTATCAGACAATTTCTCCTTCGCCGAGAGCCCGATCAGGAATACCCAGGATCCCAAAGACATCGCCACTTCGCCGGAACAGACGGTGAAAAATATGACAGTCCCCGATGGCTTCAAGGTGACGGTCTTTGCGAGTGAACCTGATGTGCATCAACCGATTGGATTTGAGATTGATGATCGCGGACGACTCTGGGTGGCTGAATGTTTCACCTACGAGCGTGGTACCTATGACGATCAGTACCAGGACCGTATTGTCATTCTGGAAGATACTGACGGTGATGGCAAAATGGACCAGCGAAAAATCTTCTGGCAGGGACCGGGGCCATTAACCAGTGTGACCGTTGGTTCCAATGGCGTCTGGGCCTTGTGTCGGGGAGAATTGCGGTATTTCGAAGACAAAAACCATGATGATATTCCCGATGGTAAACCACAGGTTCTGCTGGAAGGCTGGAACTATAAAACAGTCCGACACAACATCGTGAGTGGTCTCACCTGGGGACCTGATGGCTGGCTCTATGGACGGCATGGCATCACAGATTCCTCGCTCGTTGGTACACCTGAAACAGTGCCTGCAAACCGTACGGTGATCCATTGTGGCATCTGGCGGTATCACCCTGTCACTCACAAAATTGAAGAAGTCAGTTCCGGCACGACTAATCCCTGGGGCTTTGACTATGACGAATACGGTCAGATGTTTTTCACGAATAATGTGAATGGCCACCTGTGGCATATGATTCCCGGTTCTCATTACATCCGGATGTCAGGACACGGCAGCGATCCCAATCCCTATGTCTATGAGCTGATGACAAAGTGTGCAGACCACGATCACTGGGACAGCTCATCAGGAAAATGGACGGATTCCCGGGATACTTCCGGCGTTCACGGGAAACTGGGAGGGGGGCACAGTCATTGTGGTGGCATGATCTACCTGGGCGACAGCTGGCCCGAGGAATATCGCAATTCCCTGTTCCTGTGTAACACACACGGGCATCGTGTGAATAACGATGCGCTGGAACGCGAAGGTTCCGGTTATGTTGGCACGCACCGTCCCGATTTTCTGTTGACCGGTTCAGACTGGTTTCGCGGGACCGAATTAAAATATGGTCCCGATGGCAGTGTGTATCTCACTGACTGGGCTGACCTGGGAGAATGCCACGACCATGATGGCGTACATCGCACCAGTGGCCGGATCTACAAAATCTCATATGGAGATGTGCCTCAACCTGAAAAGCTGGATCTGAATCAACTGTCTGACAGTGAACTGGTCATGTTGCAGTTGCATCCGAATGACTGGTATGTCCGACATGCTCGCCGGATATTGACGGAACGGGCAGGAACGGCGGCGAACTGGAGTCAGTCAAAAGCAGAATTGTTAAACATTTATCAAACGTCCAAAGAGGTTTCGCGACGGCTGCGTGCCCTGTGGACCCTTTATTGTACGAATCAGTTAAATGACAGCTGGCTGGTGAAACAGCTGAATGATCCCAGTGAGCATGTTCGCATCTGGGCGATTCGTTTTCTGGTCGATGACGATAAAGTTCCCGCTGAAGCAGTGAAGCAGTTTGCTCACCTGGCACGTACTGATTCTTCCGGTCTGGTACGACTTTATCTGGCGGCGGCAATGCAGTCGCTGGCACCGCAGGACAGCTGGGAAATCGCTGCTGCTCTCGATCAGAATCATGAGAATACAGAAGACCGTAATTTTACGCTGATGCTCTGGTATGGAATCGAACCAGCGGTCATGCCTGACAGTAAATCCGCCTTAAAGTTTCTCGCGAATGCCACAAGACCCCTGGTGCGTCAACTGGTGGCACGTCGCCTGACGGAAGACATTGATCAGCATCCCGAGTACGTGGCACAGCTGATTCAACAGGCAATCGATACCCAAGACATCGCAAAACAGCAGGATCTGTTAGCCGGGATTCAGGCGGCTTTACAGGGGCGATTAAAAGCAGAGGCACCAGAAAACTGGCAGACATTGAAAGAGGCAACTGCTAAGACGGATTCCAAAGAACTGCAGGATCAGATTACAGAGTTATCGGTTGTGTTTGGTGATGGACAGACCATGGATGTGCTCAAGCAGATCGCCGTCGATTCAGAGCAGTCGATGAAAAGCCGTTACCAGGCATTGGAAACCTTGTTGAACAGTTCTCAGGACAAGGATCTGCTGTCTGTCATTCAGAAGTCAGTGTATACAACTGAGCTGCAGCCTCTAGCATTTCGGGGATTGTCACGTTTTTATGATCCACAGACAATCCAACGTATGCTGGGCCGCTATCGCAGTATTAAACATGAGGGCCGCCAGGTTCTGCTTGATACCGTCTGCAGCCGCAAGGAGTATGTTCTGCTGCTGCTGACCGCTATTGATAATAAACAAGTGCCCCAGGAAGATATTTCGGCATTTCATGTGCGTCAGTTACGCAATTTCCGGGACAAGGAAGTGGTTGAGAAACTGAATCAGGTCTGGGGTCAGGCACGCGAGACGCCCGAAAAGAAACGGGCACAGATTGAAAATTACAAAGCCTTACTGACGGCGGAACGACTGGGAAAAGCAGATCGGATTCAAGGTCGTGCGCTTTACGAAAAAACCTGTGCGAAATGTCATCGCCTGTTTGGAACGGGAGGAAAGATTGGCCCTGATCTGACAGGAGCCAATCGGGCTAACATGGATTATCTGCTGGAAAACATGGTGGACCCCTCTGCCCTGATTCCCAAAGGTTACGAAATGGTGGTGGTCGCGCTTACCGATGGTCGTGTCCTGAATGGGAATGTTGTCCGAAAAACGGACAAGCAGTTAAGCTTACAGACACAGAATGAATTGCTCGTACTTGATCGACAGCAGATTGAAGAGATGACATCGTCTAATTTGTCCCTGATGCCGGAAGGTCAGCTGGATCAACTGACGGAAGAGCAACTGGCGAATCTGATCGCTTACCTGGCTGGTAATACACAGGTGAAACCACCGGTCGCATCCGCAGCAGCCGGTAAATAGTCAGCGTCTGGATAAGTCTTATTGTTTCGCATTCAGAACACTTTCAATTTCCCGGCTGAACAATGTAAATTGAAGTTGATTCATCATTTCAATGATTTCAGTTTGAGTTGCATTCTCGGCAGGCGGCCATTTCACGCCACTTTCTTCTGCCAGGGTTTTCATGAAAACTGCGCGATCCCCCGGGGTTTTGATATCGCTTCGGAATGCGATCTGGCCTTCCGGATTGATGACAATCAGTGATGGATATCCCTGGATTCCATATTTCTTGCCTGTCACATTATCCAGAATGGAAGTGCCCCGTTCAATTCCCGTGGGGATCGTCCACTGCTCGCTCTGTAGCAGTTTTTTGATCTGACTCATTTCTCCATCCGCAGTGTGGATCCCCAGAAAGACGACATCCTGCTCTTTGTATTTCCGGGCGAGTCGTTTCTGCGCGGGAATGGAAGCGACGCAGCCAGCGTAGCTGAGACCCCAGAAATGAAGTACCACCACCTGACCGCGAAAGTCAGAGAGTTTGCGGGTTTGTCCATCTGACCATTCCGCGATTTCCCATTCTGGAGCTTGCTGACCGACGGCCAGCGGTTTCTGTTTTTCTACCTTGGATGAGGTTGAGGGGACGGACTCATTGACATGAATTGTCACTTCTGTATTTTCAGACTGGTTTTTACTGACCACAAGATTGGTCTCTTTGATTTTCGTACCCCAGCGGACAGAGAGTTGAATCACGCCACTCGGCAGGTTTTTTAAGATGGCTTTCCCTGTGGAATCTGTCCGGGTGATCTGTCGTCTCAATGCGTAATCGTTAACGGGTTCCAGTATTGCTCCCTGCAGGGGCTGTTTCTGTTCATCGAGAACAAGGACTGGAATGGAGTGTCCCGGCTGAAGCGTTAGTGTTTTAAAGTCGATAGGGGTAAAGTCCTTTTGAGCGTACACGGTTTCTGAATCCGTACCGGCAAATCCGTCTTTTGTCAGCATGACCGAAAACCGCTGATTTTGAAAAACCTGGTTATCAAATATCGGCAGTTTAATAGAGAATGTCCCTTCATCAGTGGTCTGGGTTTCTTCTCCCGTTTCGCCACTGCCTCCTCCCTTTAAGCCTCCGATCACTCCGACCCGCACATCAGCGAGTGGATTCCCCTTCTCGTCCACGACTCGACCGGTCAGCCTTTGATTGCCAATCGGTTTCGCAGCTTCGGTCTGAAAGGTGAGTAAAGGGACGCCGTCGTTTAGTGTGACGGTTGCTTTGCTGACTATGGCTTTCTTTCCAGAGGCGTCGGTCATTTCTGTTTTTTCAGTATCGGGAATCTGTTTCAGCGAGACGACTCGTGTATTGTTGAAGCCAGATTCCACAATCAGTTCGGCTGTCATATTGACGAGTGTCAAAATAGTTTTGCCACTCGTTCCCACTTGTGTCAGTTTGCCGTGGCCTGACTGATCCAGATTGCTCACCGAACTGGCATTTGCATTCTGAAATGAGACTGGTTCCCCCTTCAGCCAGGCGGCCCGTTTCGCGTCGTCTTCCACTTCCTGAATGGAAGCCCTGAATTGAATCGGCTGGTCCTTGAGATGCGCGGTCAGGGACTTCAATTGCTGTTCGTTGAGCTTGCCTTTCCAGTGAATATTCCAGATGGGGCCCGTTTGGGCTTTGATATTGTGTTCCAGCACGGGATTTTCAGTCGTCGTGACTAACGCTTGCGTGCATTCTTCAGGCAGGAGCCAGTATCCCGGTTTTAATGTCGGGAACCAGAGTTGGACATTTCCTAAAGGGACTTCAATGCGATACTGCCCTTTGTCATTTGTAATCCCCTTTCTTTCTCTCTGGTTAACATCTGGTTCGGAGGCGACAAACAACCGGATTTCTGCGTTCGAAACCGGTTCACCCGTCTGCGTATCGCGAACTGTGCCTGTGATGAAATATTGTTCTGCTGGTTTGCTCTCGGGACGCTGTTCTTGTCTGTTGGAGACCGCCGGACTTTTTTGATTATCCTCAGCCTGTTCCTCTGTCTGCGCGGCATCACTCAAACCTGTAACGAGGAAAATGAGTAATACGCAAATCGCAAGAGCGGATCGAGGGCGACTCTCCCGACTCGGATGTGTCAGCTGTCTGATTCGCGTGCGTAGTGCCGATCGTTTGCCGGCCATGGGAAGTGCCGCGATCGGCCTTTGTGAGTACTGCGAAAGCTGTATTAACAATTCACCATAATGGTGACGGGTCTGTTCATCAAAAGAGGCTACCGTTGCTGCATCCACGGCCAGTTCGATTTCACGGCGCAGCCGACCGGCGATCAGGTAGACGAGTGGATTGAACCAGTGCACCGTGATGGCAATCCTGCTGAGGAACAGCAGCAAGGCATCATGACGCCGAATATGTTCCAGTTCATGAGTGACGATTGTGCGTCGGGATTGCTGATCGAAGTCCTCCCACAGCTTGCGTGGCAGCAAAATCGTGGGACGCCAGAATCCACAAGAGGACGGACCCAATTCTGCGTCAGTCACAAAACAGCGAACCTCTATCCAGCGTCTGTCCTGTGTATGCCTGGTTTTGATCAGTTCGAGAAGTGTTGCATCTTGAAGCGGTTTACTGTTGGCGATGAGGCGTGACAGCATCCAGCGGGTACCGATCCATCTGATAAGTACAACACAACATCCCAGGAACCAGATGCCGGTGATGAGAGCGAAGATTGGGATGCTGACGCTGGTTTCCAGTTCTGGCTTTGTTTTATCAGGAATGTTTGATACCCGGTTATCAGGCTCTATCTTCACGTGATCCCTGTCAGGCAGGTTTGACAGCAGGGAACCGGCGTTCGTGCTCAGACCAGTGTTACTGATTTCCGTCGCAGGAGAAACGACCACCTGTGGGACGCTGCTATTTTCGAAGTACAGTAACTGAAATAGACTCAATCCGCTGACAGGGACCGTTAACAATACCAGACGCGCGAGGGGAACGGCCCAGAGCAGCGTTCGCCATTTAGGGGCGATCCAGCGCTGCAGCAACGAAGTGACACAGAATACCAGACACGCCAGCACGCACGCTTGCCAGGTGGCTTTCCAGATAAGTTCCCAGAACGCGGTAAAATCAGATGCGAAGTTCATTGTTTTGCCCTCCGGCTGGAAGCTGACTTTCTAGATTGTTGACGGACCTTTGGATGCGACTTCTTGGCGAGGCGTTCTTCCAGGCTTTGCTTGAGCTCGGCAATTTCATCGCTCGTGAGTGTTTCATTCTCAACAAAATGCAGCAGGAGCGACTGCAGATCTCCGGCGAAGAAACGTTCAGAAAAGGAACGGGCTGCCGAGCGGACACATTCATTCCGGGTGACTGCTGCTCGATAAAGATGACGTGAACCTTCAACTCGTACGTTAACAGCCCCCTTTTCGACCAGTCGCGCGAGTAGAGTTCTGATGGTGCGATGACTGCGTTTACGTACTGATTCGACGCGGGCGATGATTTCGCCGGGGGTCTGGTCTACCGCTTCCCAGACACTGAGCATCACTTCCCATTCTGCCTCTGTGATTTGTAATTCTGCACGCTGGCTCATGGTTTCTCCTGCGACTACGTTTGTAGTAACTGTGTTGTTTATAGTTACCACGGTTGTAGTAATTCTGCAAGAAAAAAATCTTGAGAATTTTCGAAGGGGGTAGCCCTGGCGCATCTGGTATCATTTGATTAATGCCCTGATAGCCCGATTCCGCAGAGAGAATCAGGCTAAATTTTCGGGGCAGGCTCGTTGAGAATCAGGAATAGAACTCAACACTCTTGCGAAGAAAAGCAGTTTACTGGTGCCAGCTTATGTCGCTTCACACCAGGTGATCAGGAATCTTAGCCAATGCTGTTGAGCGAATTATTTTTCCTGTTCCGGGCGCTGCCATTCTCCGCGCATCCATTTGACGAGCAGGTTCAGATCATGCTTGGAGAGTTTAGATTCTTCGAAGGAAGGCATGATGTTTTTGTCGCCGTAGAAGCGTTCGGCTCCTGGTTTGCGGATGAAATCGGTCAGCCACTTTTCTGAGCCGTATCCGTTGAAGTCAGGCGCCGCCCCGCCCCCTTCTTCTTCCGGGTCACCCGCTTTCATGGCATGGCATTGGGCACAGTATCCGTAAAAATCGACGACTTTGCCTGATTTGTCTTTGAAGTCAATGCCGCTGAAGACCGAAACGCCGCGTTTCACTGTCTCTTCGCTGAGAGGTTTGAAGTCCCTGTGGTTTGCTTCGCGGGCCACCAGAGCGGCGACAGCTTCGATATCATCCTTGGTGAGAATTCCTTCAGGGCCGACATAGCTGTCAGCCCAGTCGTTCATGTCACCGTTCAGAATGGCATCGCCGCCTTTCATCGCCCCGACATGTCCGAAAAATTTGGGGGAGCGAGGGTTCATCAGAAATTCGGTCAGCCATTTGGTGGTCGCGAAACCAGCCAGGTCGGAAGCCCGGGGGGTTGCTTTCACTCTTTTGCCATCCTTCAATTCCATGATATATTGCCCTGTGCCGTCATGACCATTCCAGGTATGGCAGATACCGCAGTGTCTCGCGAAAATCAGGGGACCCATTGATTTGGGATCATTTCTGAGCAGGGAATCGGGACCTTCCGGGGGAACGCCATTCTTGCTGGCCAGCCAGGAAGCCCGGGCTGCGTAGGCGATTTCCTGCGAACGCTTGAGCGCATAGTCAGGAGCATTGCGTTCCATCTGAATGCCATACCAGCTGATTCCAGATATAATGAGCAGGCCGCCCACATAAACGAAGATTGCGAGTCGCTGTCCCCACTTTTCGCCAAAGACTTTTTCATAAAAAGGAACCAGGAACAGGACTGCCAGAATCACACCTGGCAGCACAGCGGTGACCAGAACTTCCAGCTCTTTGGGTACGAGGTGCCGCAATTCAAACAAAAACCGGACAAACCATTCGGGACGCGCCACGTAGGGGATGTAGCTGTCTGCGGGGGCTTCCAGTTTGATCTCGCTGGCAGGCAAGTCGGCTTCCCAGCCATCGTGCCCGACCGAGACGTGCTGATTTTTTAAAGCGGGATAAACGATCAGCTGGATGATGATGATGCCCATCAGGATCAGGGTCAAAACCAGTGTGCGTGTGGTTTGATAAGGCCAGTAAGGTTGAGTGATTTCATCTTTGACCGGGTCGTCTTCATCCAACTGAAAGTCGATTTCCGGATCGTCGGCAGCTTCTCTGATTTTCGCTGTTCGCAGACGTTCGCGGCGAATGAGGGCCATGTGGAACGTAAACAGCAACAGGGCGATGACGGGCAGGACAATCACATGGATTGTATAAAGACGCGTTAAAGTCAGGTTGCCGAATTCACT
>NZ_CAXAVM010000223.1:0-11011 GCF_963972345.1 uncultured Gimesia sp.
TGAGGATCTGCCGGAAACCGTTGCCGTGAGGGGAGTCGTCACCTACCAGGGCAAACCGGTGACCGATGCGTCGATCATGTTTTATCCCCTGCAGGGGCGTAAACCGGCAACGGGACGATCGGACACAACCGGTAAATTCACCTTGCGCACTTTCGAGAAAGATGACGGCGCCATTCCCGGCGAACACCAGGTGACCGTGAATGCTTATGAATCCACGCCGGAAGGGGTTTCGATGAAAAGTGCGATTCCGATCAAATACAGCAGCCCGACGACCACACCGCTCAAGATTACGGTGTCGGAATCGAACCCGGAAATCAAACTGGAACTGAGTGACTGAAACCAAACAGTCTGTACCGGCTCAATTATGATTCACTTCCTGCAGGGCAGGATCACCAATCTTTAAGGGACGATTTACCAGGGAGACCAGCACAAAGCTGAGCATCATCAGCAGGTACCAGGCCACCAGTTTCGAAAGCGAAACCAGCTGCCAGTGGTGTTTCTGCATGGGGTAGATCCAGACATTGGCATACGTCGCCAGGTTTTCCGCGAACCAGATAAACAACGCGACGAGCAGCCAGCCCAGCACCAGGGGCATGCGACGATGGACGCGGTTCATTTTGAAATAGATCATCACCCGGCCGAACATCAACAGGCTGGCAACAATCAGCGCCCAGCGAATATCCACGACATAGTGATGGGTAAAAAAGTTGGCATAAATCAGCGTCACCAGTACGACCGTGCTCCAGAAGGGGGGATAACTTGAGTAACGAAAATCAAAGATCCGCCAGACCCGGGCGATGTAGCTGCCCACAGCGCTGTACATGAAGCCGGCAAACAGAGGCACATTGCCGATACCTATCTCAAACGGCTCCGGGTATTGCCAGGAACGAATGCCGTCCGACGTTTTAAACAGTTCCATCACTGTTGCCACGATATGAAAGATCAGAATCACGACCGCTTCGCGCGGGGATTCGAGTCGGAAACAGAGCAGGCAGACCTGGAAGGCAATCGCAGCCAGAAACAGAAAGTCGTATCGATAGAGAAAATCGATCGGATACCAGAAGCGGGTGATGATCATCAGCGTCAGCAGAAAACCACCAAAGATACAGGCGGACGCCTGTTTGATTCCGAACAGCCAGAATTCATGGAGAAACGTTTTCAGGAGATTCAATCCATTGCGAGCGGGATAACAGAGTTACTGAGTCTGGAAAACCCATTGTAGTGCGCCTGCAACAAGGACTCCAATTAAAAAAAGGGAGCAGACACATTGCCTGCTCCCTGTTCGGAACCCGGGATGGCTCCAAGCCATCCCACGCACACTTCCGTTACTCAGCACTGACAGCAGCGACCTGCGGTGCCAGTTGCAAATCGATCGGGTTGGATGCCGCACCATCGCCGCGTACGATCACGAAGGTAGCATCCGCTGCATCCAGCAGAGGCAGTTCGGGCAGCTGGATGCGAACACCCAGGTCGTACCAGCCATAAATTTCTGCTTCGAAGTTCATGCCATTCAGAGACATCAGGACTTTGCCTGGTTCCGGTCCCAGACCTTCACCGGCCAGATTGACCATGCCGCCACTGAAGACGACATCGGAATCTGCAGAAAACAGGGCCGGATCGACGGGCAGCACATCAACGCGTGCCACGACAGAACCGTTGTTCTCTTCAAAAGCTTCCGGAATTTCCCGGTGGGAATCGATCAGCACGTGCAACTGTTCGAAGGGAACCTGATTTCCTTCTGCATCCGTCGAGAGTGTACTGGCTGCGAAAGGCAGACGAATATCAACAGTCTGGATCTGGCCTGCAGCGATATTGTCAACGCGGGTCCCTGCTTCAGGCACTCCGGCAACTGCTTCCCGTGAGTTGGAAGCCAGCAGCATGACATTGAAGGGCTGGTTGATATCAACCACACTGTTATTGCGGAACCAGACGCGGAAACGCGGTCCCAGTTCTTCTTCCGCATGTCCTGAGTCAACAAAACGGACTGCCAGCATCTGCAGGTCAAGACCACTGTCAATGACGATCGGTTCCACATCCACCCAGGTACCACAGGTCACGATGGGCAGCGGCTGCCAGACAGGACAGTCATACCAGACCCAGGGGCCGCAAGGTTCCCAGATGATGGGACGACAGATCATCGGTCGGGGATCACAGATGGGGTGACACCAGTCCCACCAGCACCAGTCCACCCAGGCAGACCAGTGTGGGCTCCAGCAATAGCTGGGGTACATGCCAGGTCCGGCGTACCAGCTGCCGAAGTGAGTGTGGGTGAAGGAATTCGCCATATTGCCGAACAGGCTTCGATTTCTCCAGCCACCATGCTTGAGCAGGTGGTGATTCAGATTTAACTGACGGGCAACGTCACCTTTCTTATGCAGTTCAAACTGTTTCTTCAGATTCCACTGTTTGTGGTGCTTACTGTTGATCAGGGCGTTGAATTTTCCAGCCTGCAGCTGTTTATCGAGATTCAACTTGAGTGGTTTGATGTTTTTATTTTTGAAGAGATCCTTGTTCAAAGGCACGCCATTTTTGCCGAGCCACTTTTTGGAAGGGCCAAACTGTTTGCCTTTGGAAAAATCTTTCTCAAGATCAATTCCTTGGGGGAACTTGCCGATCTGATTCGGTTTTTTCCCTGGTTTCTGAATGTTATTTCCTGGCTTGAAGACGTGATTACCTTTGCCAGGCTTCGGATCGAATTTTCCATTGCCGGGTTTAAAGACGTTGTTGTCAAAACCAGGCTTTGATGGTCTTGTGATCTTGCCTGGTTTCGGCACAAACTTACCAGGATCGACTGTTCGATCAGGAATCTTCAGGTTCGGAATTTTACGATCAGGAACTTTTCGGTCGGGAATCTTGCGATCCGGGATTTTTCTGTCTGGGATTTTGTGCTCAGGAATTTTGAGATCTGGTATTTTGCGACCGGGCACTTTACGATCTGGTACTTTGCGATCAGGAATCCGCGGATTCAGATGTTTGGTATCCAGCTTGATGCTGTTCTGCTTTCCAAACTGAGGCAGTTTGAAGTCAGGTCGTGTTGACGGTGGAATGGCTTTGAATGATTTCGAAGGCCGACTGCTTCCCCTGTCGCTGACTTTCGGGCTGATGTTCCCTGAAAAGTTTTTGACGCTTTTGCCGGAAGGTCGTGGCAGAGTCTTCGCGTTAGAAGAAGACGGTAGCCGTGTGGACTGGGGCCGTGTGATCTGGGGCTTAGTGGTCTGGGGACGTACGATACGTTGGGGCTTAGTGGAACTGGACGAACTTTTTTTGCTGCTTTGAATGCTGCGACTGGAACTGCGGTTCTTGCGATCTGATGATTTATCAGCCGCCATCAAGGGAGAGCTACAGATCCCCCCCACCAGTGCCAATGACAGTAACATCCGAAACGGCTGCTTGAAATAACGGACTTTCTTATGGATCATCATGACTCTCTCCCCTTTGGTAAAACCGTTGCTGCCCGCGTTGTGATGTGAACGGTTTGAGAGAAGAGCGTAAAATATGCCAATTATATCGATTTGAACTCAGAGACAGAAAAACCGACTCTTTAAAACATAACACAATAAAGAGTTACGTTTTTTCACTCCAGACAGACTGTCCAGCGGAATCGATTGTAAGATCCACACAAAGCCGCGCTGCGCCATCAGAATGATTTCAAACGGGACTCATTTTCGCGGCACTGTGGACCCGCCCTCAGGAATTTTCTGCCGTTTGCTGCAGAGAAGGATCATCCTGCTGTTTTCGCCAGGCATTCAACTGATTCAGGAGTTTGTCACGCACTTGTTGATGTGCGGCCTCTCCTGACAGGTCGTGCAGTTCCAGTGGATCCTCTTTGAGATCAAACAGCTGGACCCGATCCAGGTGGGGATAGTAGATGAGCTTCCAGCGATCGGTGCGGATCATCCGCTGGAAGTTGCGGAAGTAGCAAAAGACCTCGTCGTAGATAGCATCCTGTGCACCTGTGAGAACCGGCTTGAGACTCTTGCCTTCGACCGTATTCGGGATGGGAACACCGGCCAGATCACAACTGGTTGGATATAAGTCACGCAGGTAGCATTGGGCATTCGATCGTACGTCGGCGGGAATTCCGGGACCGACCATGATCAGGGGGACGTTGACGGTGTGCTCATACATGTTCTGTTTTCCCCGCAGGCCGTGACTGCCCATCGCCAGACCATGGTCGCTGGAATAGATCAGAATGGTATTCTCCCACTCGCCCGATTTCTTTAACGCATCGACAATTCGGCCGACCTGCGCATCCAGATGGGAAATGACGGAATAATAGAGGGAGAGGTCGTTCTGTACGATCTGTTTTGTGCGTGGCCAGGGGAGGAGTGCTTCATCGCGGCCCTCAAAATTACCATGATCAAAGGGATGCTCAGGCAGAAAGTTCTTCGGGACCGGCATCTTGTTCGGATCGTAGAACTGCTCATAGCCAATGGGCATCAGCAGCGGGTCATGGGGTGCCGTGAAACAGACGTGCAGAAAAAACGGTTTTTCGTGCTTGCGATCGATGAATTCAATGGCAGCGTCGGCAAAGTGTTCGCTGATATTTGAGGTGAGCCCCACCCCTTTCTCGGGGAAGAAATGGCGTTCGTCATCCTGAAAGATCCAGCCTCGATAACCGGTGACCGGGACACCGTTGCCATCATACGAAGGGACCGCCCAGCGTCCGCCCCCTCCGGTAAACAGGCCCAGCGTCTCATCGTATCCACGTAGCACGGGTTTACCATCATTGTGCCATTTGCCGACGTACCAGGTGTCATATCCGGCTTTTGAGAGGGTCTGGGACCAGGTGGGGAGTTCTTTTTTGATCGGCTTACCGAAATCCAGGGAGCCGTTATGAAACCCACTGACGCCCGTGAGAATTTCCGCCCGACTGGGTGTGCAGATCGGATTGGCACAAACAGCGCGGGTGAAACTGGTCCCCGCTTTCACTAACTCGTCCAGGTTCGGGGTTTTGATGATCGAATTGCCCAGGGCAGCGATCGTATCCGGTCGCTGGTCGTCGCTGAGCAGAAACACGATATTGGGGGGAGTGTCTTTCGTGTCTGTATTCTGGTCAGCAGCGGCGCTGAATCCGCAGAAACTGAGTACAAAAGCAGCCAGAAACGCGCGCATTACAACCGGCATTGTCATCTCCCCGTCAAGAAGAACCGCATCAGAAGATGCCGAATTCGTCTTTCACTAAATCGATATTACTGATAAGTTTTGCATCTCAAAATGATTGAAAAACCTTCATTCGTTAGCTTTCTTTATCTATTCTGGACAAAGTCGCCATGCAGGGCAAGCGTTATATCAGCTGGATGCTGGGAATTATGATACTGGCGTGGACCGGTTGGTCATTCTGGGCCAAACGCCAGGAAGCCGTGGAAGTCGTCAAGGATAAGGCTCCGCCCCAGCCCACCGAGGTTGTGAAACCGCTGCAGAACACCATTCAGGTGCAGAACGCTTCGCTGAAAGATGAAAAAGTGGAAGTGCTGGAACTGAACCTGGAAGTCAACCAGCGATTTCCGATGATTAAAACTGTCGAGCAGAAACTTTCCCAGGCTTCCTCAGCGGGTATTATCAACAGTACATCAAAACTGGAACTGATCCTGGCGTTGACAGTGGAGGAACTGCGGGACGATGGTCGCAAACGGTTCAAAGTGAGTTATACAGGCGTGAAATATTCGCATGATATCGCCGGCGAACAGGTGCACTACGACTCCAACCGCTCATCAGGCCCCGTGCCTCCGCAGGTTCAGGCTTATCAATACCTGGTGAATAACGGTTTTTCCTTCTGGATCGGGCCGGATAACAAAATCGTAGAACTGGTAGGCTTTGACGAGTTTATCAGACGCTGCCTGCAGAATACCGCTGCCGGCCAGCGGGAAACCGTGCTGGCCAAGATCTCAGAATCGTCGGGTGATGATGGTGTCGCCAATTTCATCGACGACAGTATTGGTCTGCTGCCTTACAACATTGACGAAAATCACAAGGGAGGCGCGATCCGCGTGGGAGAGACCTGGATCAAAACCCGCCGCCTGACGCAACCGATCCCGATGGTTCTCAAAACCGAATACACGCTGCGCGAGTTGAACGACAACATCGCCCGCATTAATATTGCCGGTGATATCGCTGCTTCCAAAATCAGCAGCCCGATTAACCAGCATGGAAAATCGGTGCAGCTCTACATCCGGGGCGGAAAATCCTTTGGATCGTGCCTGATCGACCGCAAAACAGGGTTGCCCCTCGAATCGAAAATCGAACGCTTCCTGGAAACCACGGTGAAACTGGCCAGTGGCAAGGAATTCGAACAGCAGAAACAGATCGTGACCACGATCCGCGCGTTTCCGCACCAGGAAGAACGCCCGCTGGGACCGGCAGCCAGGCTGACCCGCCCCGAGAATCTGAAACCGGCTGCGAACTGAACTACGGCTGATACCGGTTCCCGATTTTCATCTCTCCGCTCTGAGAGCATCTCCAGTATAATGTGTCCGCCTGTGCCTTCAGGATCTGGATCAGAATGTTCAAGAACGACTGAAAAAGTTATGCCGAAAACTGGTGAAAAAAGAGTGAGCAGCGGCGGGTCACTGGCGTGAATGAGTGCGAAAAGTGGCGCGATTGTGCGCCGAAACGCAGTTTTGCGCAAGCGAATCTGGGTGCTCAAATCAGAACCAGTCCGTCACTGACGGCAGTTTGGCCCCTGAAAATCAGTCTATTTCGCGTAGTGCCGTTTTTCGATCAGGACACAAACAGACAGTAGCAGTCAGCTTTTTTCCAAGACGAAACACAAACGGGAGAAAACAGTCAATTTAGAGAAGCATCTCAGGCAACTACACGCAATTCCGTGGGCTGTTCGTCTTCGTGATCAGAAGCGAACTGCTGGCATTTCTTCACAACGTCAGCAACAAACTGTTTCGCTGTCAGATGCTCGCGCAGGTAACTGGCGACTTTGGAAAAGCGTGCTGAGAGATACCGGGGACGCAGGTGATAGCGCAGGGGGGTTGCCTGCCTGATCACCTGCATGGTCTGCTGATAGTTATTGTAATCGATTTTGAGTTTCCTGCTGTCACTGCAGGAAAAGAGCATTTGCAGATAAGGATCTTCTTTCGATCCAAATTGCATTTCCAGTTGGAAGCCACAGCTTTCCGCAAGCATCTTCAGGCTGGAAGGAGTGAAATTATGAATGTGGGCGTAATGAAACATTTTACTGCGACGGGCAAACGGTGCAGCGATATTGGGACACTCCACATAGAACAATCCGTTATCCGCCATCATGCCTCGAATGTATTCCAGGGCACGACGGGGAGAATTAAAATGCTCGATGACGTGGACCAGCAGAACCAGTTCGCGACTGTGATCGCGGGGTTGTTCAAACAGGTCTCCCCGCACGACGTTGGTCAGCAGTCGCTGCTGCGAGTAATCCTGAAAGCCTTCACCAGGTTCAATTCCTGCCGACTGATGGCCGTTGAGTTCGAACACTTTCACGGTACAGCCAATACCAGCCCCGACTTCGAAGACAGCGGCATCAGCATCAATATGTGGTTGCAGTTGATGAAAGATACGTTCGCCATTTTTCCAGGCGCGCATCACGCGGCGATCCGAGGGAGTCAGTTCGCCATGATAGCTCTTACGATATTCAGTGGCATAATAGTGCGCGAGTTCCTCATCGGTAGGAATTTGTCCGTGCGCGACCAGGCCACAGGCTTTACAGATCACGGTCGTCAACGGTTTTCCATGCCGATCCCGTTCTCCGATTGGTTCGAACTCCGTTCCTGCACACAGATCGCACTGTTTTTGTCCCATTGGGTTTACCACATTGATTCGTCAGAATACTAATAATTTCTATCGAGTCAGGTCCTTGAAACAGGTGCCGGAGACGATAGAACTGAGCAGACCGGAGTTAACACTAATCAGTGCAGGAAAACAGGTCAATATGAATCATTCCAAACCGGTTTCTAAAGAGGATTTAGCGAAAATATCTGTACCTGGGACCACCGAAAAATCGTGTTCCAGCGAGAATCCAGACAAACGTTGGTGCTGCATTGTTTTTCCGGGCTCATGCATGTACCCTAATGACCATTGGACTGCAGAGAAAATCCGTAGAAAAAACACGGCTATTCAGCCTTCAAGCCGAAAGTATACAAAGAGTTAGGAAAGTTCATGTCAGAGCGTAAAATTAAGAAGCTGCTTGTTGCCAACCGTAGTGAAATTGCCATTCGAATTTTTCGAAGCACGCACGAACTGGGAATTCGCACGGTCGGTATCTATACCCATGAAGATCGATATGCCCTGCACCGCACCAAAGCAGACGAAGCATACCAGATTGGAAAACCGGGGCATCCGGTCAAATCTTACCTGGATATCGAAGCGATCATCGCCCTGGCCAAGCAGAAGAAAATTGACGCAATCCACCCAGGTTACGGCTTTCTGTCTGAAAATGCTGAGTTCGCCCAGGCCTGTGAAGACGCTGGGATCATCTTTATTGGACCTCGCGTGGAAACATTGAAAGCGCTGGGGGATAAAATCTCGGCTCGCAAAATTGCCCAGCAGGTCGGCGTTCCCGTCCTGGGGGGAAGTGGCGAAGCGATTGCGGATGCCGCCTCGGGCCGGAAGACGGCGGTCGACATCGGGTTCCCGATCATTCTGAAAGCAGCGCACGGCGGCGGCGGACGCGGGATGCGGGTCGTTCAGAAAGAGGAAGATTTCAACGCGGCTTACGAAACGGCGCGGAGTGAATCTATGTCAGCGTTTGGCAGCGAGGATGTTTTCGTTGAGAAATTCATCTCGCGTGCCCGTCACATCGAAGTGCAGTTACTGGGCGACAAACATGGCGGCCTGGTCCATCTCTATGAACGAGACTGTTCGGTTCAACGACGTCACCAGAAGGTAGTGGAAATCGCGCCGGCACCGAATCTTGACCCGGCCGTGAGAGACGAACTGTGCGAAGCGGCTTTGAAAATTGGGCGAAGTGTGAACTACGAACTGGCGGGAACCGTGGAGTTTCTGCTCGACGCCGACACGAACCAGTTTTACTTCATCGAAGTCAATCCACGAATTCAGGTGGAGCATACCGTCACGGAAGAAGTGACCGGCGTGGACATCGTGAAGTCACAGATTCTGCTGGCACAGGGGGCCAAGCTGAATGACCCGGGAATCCGCATCAATTCGCAGGAAGAACTGCAGACCCACGGCTTTGCACTGCAGTGCCGGGTCACAACGGAAGATCCAACGAATAACTTTATGCCCGACTATGGTCGCGTGGCGCATTACCGGTCTGCCAGCGGGATGGGCGTGCGACTGGATGCAGGGACGGCGTTCTCGGGAGCAATGGTCTTCCCGTATTACGATTCACTGCTGGTGAAAGTCACCACCTGGGCACGCACCTTCAGAGATGCAGCGGCGCGCACGGAACGTTGTCTGCAGGAATTTCGAATTCGGGGCGTGAAAACGAATATTCCCTTCGTGCTGAAACTGATCACGCATCCGACATTCCTGAACGGCGAAT
The DNA here is from genome assembly GCF_963972345.1 of uncultured Gimesia sp. NCBI lineage: Bacteria > Pseudomonadati > Planctomycetota > Planctomycetia > Planctomycetales > Planctomycetaceae > Gimesia > uncultured Gimesia sp. The sequence goes on from NZ_CAXAVM010000223.1 coordinate 9,488, forward strand.
GTTATACCCGCTTCATCGATGATACACCGGAACTGTTCAAGTTCCCCAAGCGACACGACCGCGCTACGAAACTGCTGACTTACCTGGCAGAAACAGTCGTGAATGGAAATCCCCTGGTCAAGGACCGTCCTAAATCTGTCCGTCGGAGCCCTGCCCCCGTACCAGCTTACAACAAGAAAAAGATCTCACCGCCGGACGGGATGCGACAGAAACTGCTGGAACTGGGCGCAGAGAAATTCAGCAAATGGATTCTGGAACAGAAGCCACTTCTGCTGACCGACACTTCCTTCCGTGACGCACATCAGTCATTGTATGCCACCCGGTTCCGCACCCATGACATGCTGCAGATCGCGGAGGTTTATGCGCATAACTGTCCGGAACTGTTCTCACTGGAAATGTGGGGCGGTGCCACGTTCGATACCTCAATGCGGTTCCTGAAAGAATCTCCCTGGCAGCGACTGGCTGAAATGCGAACCCGGGTGCCGAACATCCTGTTTCAGATGCTGATCCGTGCTTCGAGTGCGGTGGGATATACCAACTATCCGGACAATGTCGTCCGTGCATTCGTCAAAGAAGCCGCTGATGCAGGCATTGATGTGTTCCGCGTGTTCGATGCGTTGAACTGGGTGCCCAACATGAAAGTGGCGATGGAGGAAGTGCAGAAAAGCGGCGCCATCTGTGAAGCGAGCATCTGCTACACGGGTGATATTCTCGATCCTTCCAAAACGAAATACGATCTGAAATATTACGTCAACATGGCCAAAGAACTGGAGAAGATGGGTGCGCACATCCTCGCCATCAAAGACATGGCAGGATTATGTAAACCGTATGCAGCCGAACTGCTGGTCAAAACCCTGAAACAGGAAATTGGCATTCCGATTCACTTTCACACCCATGATACCAGCGGTGGCCAGGCGGCTTCCATTCTGAAAGCGGCGGAAGTCGGACTGGATATCGCCGATGGTGCCGTCCCTTCCATGTCAGGCGGAACTTCACAACCGAACCTGACAACCGTCATCGAAGCCCAGCGATTCAGCGAACATCAACCCACGGTGCAGGTGAAGTACCTGGACGAAATTTCGGAATACTGGCGCGCCGTGCGTAATTATTACACCGCGTTTGAAAGCCCGGTTCTGCCCGCGGGTGCGAATCTGTACGAACATCAGATGCCGGGCGGTCAATACACAAACCTGCTGCAACAGGCACAGTCACTGGGACTGGGGGACCGCTGGATCGAAGTCTGTCATGTTTACGCGGAAGTCAATCAGTTGCTGGGAGACATCGTCAAGGTAACACCCACTTCGAAGGCAGTTGGCGACATGGCGTTATTCCTGGTCGCGAATGATCTGAGCTGTGAGGATGTTGTCAACGGTGATCGTGACCTGGCATTTCCGGAATCGGTTCTGGACCTGATCAGCGGTCGCATGGGACAGACTCCCGGCGGATTCCCGGAAGATGTCCAGAAAAAGATTCTGCGGGGAGTAGAACCACTTACCGAACGACCGGGCAGAATTCTGCCTCCCG
>NZ_CAXAVM010000224.1:0-10974 GCF_963972345.1 uncultured Gimesia sp.
CCCCCCAGTCCCACGCGAGCCACATCTTTCAGATAGACCAGACGCGTCCCTTCACCGGTCTTGACAATGATATTTTCGAACTGTTCCGCATCACTCAATCGACCCATGGTCGTTACGGTATACTGGAATTTCCGACCATCTTCCGTCGGAGGTTGACCAATCTGGCCAGCGGCGACCTGCACGTTCTGTTCGGCCAGTGCCTGCATCACATCCTGCACGGTCATTTTGCGGGCTTTCAGTTCCTCGGGATCAAGCCAGATTCGCATGCTGTAGTTTGCGGTACCAAATACGGTCACCTCGCCGACACCGGGTACACGACTCAAGCGGTCCCGCATCCGCAGATTCGCATAGTTTGAGAGGAACAGCGTATCCATGCTCGGATCTTCACTGGTTAATGAGAGCACCAGAATAATATTGGTCGACTGTTTTTTGACCGTGACTCCCTGACGCCGCACTTCTTCGGGCAACTGCGGTTCTGCAATCGCGACACGGTTCTGCACCAGAACCTGCGCATCATCCAGGTCTGTGCCGATCTCAAACGTAACGGTTAATGAATAGGAACCATCGCCGGAACACGTCGATTGCATATACAGCATATTTTCCGTGCCGTTCACCTGCTGTTCAATCGGAGAAGCCACCGTGTCGGACAGAATTGATGCATTCGCACCCGGGTAGCTGGTACTTACACGAATGGTGGGAGGGGTAATCTCCGGATACTGTTCAATCGGCAAGACCCACAAAGCGACCAGACCAATCAAAACCGTAATGATGGCAATCACATTGGCAAATATCGGTCGTTCAATAAAGAACTTCGAGAACATACGACAAACCGTTCTGATAAATAATAATGGAACTGTTAATGCAGAATCAGGTAGTCAGATCAGGGAATGGCGGGCGAGTTCCCTGTTTACCTGACGCGCTGAAAAACAGGCCAGACAGGCAGATGGATCAGACAGCCGAATCAACTGGCTGATTTTTTATTCTCTGTTTTCGTGTCTTGAGAAACAGCCGATTTCGCGGACGTTTCCGGTGTCTTGTCCTCCGGGTTGACTTCCTTACCCGGCTGTGCGCGCTGCAAACCCACCACGACCACACGGTCATCCGGTTTGAGGCCACTCTCAATCACACGTTTCCCGTCCACCAGGATCCCGGTTTCGACGGCACGATGCTCGACAATATTTTTTTCATTCACGACCCGCAAAAAGTCGCCTCGCTGATCGGAACCTATCGCTTCTTCCGGAACCAGCAGTTTTTTTGCAGGATCGCCAACCTTGCCCCGGACCCGCACAAACAGACCGGGAATCAGACCTCCGTCTGTATTATCAAACACAGCGCGACGCTCTGTGGTCCCCGTTTCGGGATCAACGCCGAATTCACGAAAATCCAGTTTCCCCTCGAATTCAAAATCTGACGAATCCCCCAGAGCCAGTTCAATCCGAAGCGGATCTGCTTCGCTGATTTTGATCTCACCTTTCTGTGCCATTTCCAGAAATCGCAGTAAATCAGCCTCACTGATCGTAAAATAAGCATAAATAGGATCGGTTGCTTCGATCTTCGCAAGCGTCGTTTCACCAATCTGTATCAGGTTGCCAATATCCACCATGTGATGGCCAATCCGGCCGGCGAAGGGGGCGGTAATCTTCGTATAACTCAGACTCAGTTTTGCTTCTTGTAATCTGGCTTCTGCTGCTCCCAGGTCTGCTTTCGATGTGGCAACTTCGGCTTCCTGGATATCCAGTTCATTTGCAGTCGCTACTTTCTTGGCAGCCAGTTCTTTTGTCCGCTTCAGATTCTGTTCGGCCAGAAGTAACTGGGCACTCGCCTTTTCCTGCGCCGCCTGGGCAGAAGCGACTTCGGCTTCATAAGGGGCCGGGTCAATCAGATACAGCAGCTGACCTTTTTCTACCAGATCACCATCCCTGAAATGAATTTCCTGCAGATAGCCGGAAACACGGGCTCGTAATACAACGGTTTTCGAGGCGCGGGTCTGTCCCGTTGTTGAGTAGTATTCCTGCACTTCCTGCTCCACCGGCAAACTGACGGTCACCTGGGGTGGCGGAGGTGCAACAAACTCATTTTTCTGCTGACATCCCACGAGAGCCAGAAGCCCCGGCAGTATGAACCACTTGAACGGTTTCCCATTAACTTGCATGGGTTCTTTTCTCCGAATTCTAGACGGTATCTAATATTACTGTAGCGTCTCCAGGCCATTTGGATTGCGCATATCAGATCGAGAGACGCTCTGGTTACACGACCTGCGAGCTTCATCAACGGCCTGCAGACAAAAACTGATTTTTATTCACACTTCAATGTCGCTTCCGAATAATGATCCAGATTGGCATCAACACGCTGCAACATACTCCGCAGAGCTTTCACCTCTGACTCGGAAAGACCCCGTTCCAGTTGATTGCGAACGGCACGGAAACATTTCACAATTCGATTCCACACCGGCAGTGCGGCCTTCGTAGGGGAAACGATCCGCTTGCGTCGATCTTCCGGATCCACCTCACGTTTGATCAAGCCATCACGCTCCATCCGCTCCAGTACCACCACAATCGACGGCGGCTGTACACGCATCCGCTGTGCCAGTTCTCCCTGCGACTGCTCTCCTTCCAAAGCCAGCAATGCCAGGATCTGACACTGCCGATACGTAATCCCCTCGTTCTGCAGCTCCGCATTCACTGCGTTCTCCAGTCGATGGGCCGTCATATGCACCCAGTAGCCACAGTCCTGTTTAAAATCATATTCCAGCATCAATATTCACCCGCCCTTTTAGTTAGACATCTAATTATATACGCCGCAAAAAACCAGACAAGACCGAAATTTGAGACTTCCCCTCATTGAGAGCAGAAACGAGAAACGCCTGGTGACACTTTATCATTGAGCGCCAAAGACTTTGAAACCATACTACTTCGAATATCCCGCGAGCATGCACCACGTCCCGATCTCAATCAGTCGTGATGATCCTCAAGCAGCTCAGTCCCCGATGTGACTTTCGGCGTGCGCGGCGGATAGTACCAGCCGTAGCTGGCCGGGTTTTGATAATAGAGTAACTGCCTGCGTCGCCACTGCTGCAGCAGTCTGGCCAGCTGTTTCGCAATTTCAGGATGTGCCTGGAGTACGTCCGTCTTTTCACCTGGATCCTCGCGCAGATTGTACAGGCTGGTGGAATCCTGCTCGCGATTGTGAATCAGCTTCCAGCCGGTCCCGCTGATGACGGCGTCACTCTTTCCGATGGTCGACTGACAATGCACGAACGCCAGCCGCTTATCGATTTCAGGCCTCGCCGGAGAAAGTACATCCATTCCCTGAAAACAGGGATGCGAGGGAACATCCAGCAGACCGCAGATGACAGGCACGATATCAATCGCCTGCGTGAGATAATCGATTGTCTGAGCCTCAATTTTTCCCGGAGCGTCGATCACCAGGGCAGTGCGAATCGTCGGTTCAAACGGAGGACCGGCGTGTGTGGGAAAGCCATTCTCATAGAAGGCTTCGCCCTGATCACCCGCCAGGACCAGTATCGTTTTGTCTCGCAGCTGATGGGTTTCCAGATACGCGACCAGTTTCCCGATCTGCTCATCGATATAATGCAGCGAATTATAGTAGGCATTCCGCATCACCGGAATTTTGTCTTTCGGGTAAGAAACAAACGAAGCGGGAAAATCAATCGTCGCTGGCTGGAACGGACCTGTCTGAACCAGTTTAAGTCAGAATTTAACGAATAAAACAGATTTCTGGTTTTGTTGCTTTCTGTACTCAACCCGAGATCATTTTGAGACATTACCCTCCCAGTCAGCAGAAAATCGGGGCCGATCCAATCTCAGCGAACTTTTGAATTCTCCCGAATCAAACATGATCCGACTGCCTGCATCCGGTATCATGAAACCAGTTTCTCAGTGACCACTACATACTCTGTTTAACAAAGCGGCTCTCAATGAAACAATTAATCTCCCTGGCCCTGCTGATCTGTATTCTGACCGCCAGCCTGACAGCAGCAGAAAGGAAAAACGTACCTGAGAAAAAGTCTCAATCCAGACCGGCGACAGAGCCCGGCAAGCATCCCAACATTGTGATCTTCCTCGCCGACGATCAGGGCTGGGGGGACCTTAGTCATAACGGCAACACCAATCTACACACCCCCAATGTCGACTCACTGGCAAAAGAAGGTGTGAAGTTCAACCGCTTTTACGTCGGCGCGGTCTGCGCTCCGACCCGCGCGGCATTCCTCACGGGTCGCTATCACGCCCGCACCGGAACCACCGGCGTCTCCACTGGTCAGGAACGCTTCAATTCTGATGAATACACGATCGCCCAGGCTTTCAAAGCCGCCGGCTATGCCACAGGTGCCTTTGGGAAATGGCATAATGGTACACAATACCCGAACCATCCCAATGCGAAAGGCTTCGACGAATACTACGGCTTCACTTCCGGTCACTGGGGACACTACTTCAGCCCCATGCTGGATCATAATGGTACCTTCGTAAAAGGCAATGGTTACATCACCGACGATCTGACCGACAAAGCGATGGCTTTCATCGAACAGCAGGTTCATAACAATAAACCATTTTTCGCTTACATCCCTTACTGCACCCCTCACTCTCCCATGCAGGTGCCCGATCAATACTGGGATCGTTTTAAAGACAGACAACTCAAACTGCATCATCGTGAGCCTGAGAAAGAACAGCCCGATCACCTCCGCGCCGCCCTCGCCATGTGTGTGAACGTCGACTGGAATGTGGGACGCGTTCTGAAGCAGCTCAACAGCCTGGGCATCACCGACGATACCATCGTCATCTATTTCTCCGATAACGGCCCGAACGGGGTCCGCTGGAACGGCGATATGAAAGGCAAAAAAGGTTCGCTTGATGAAGGGGGCGTTCGCTCTCCTTTCGTGATTCGCTGGCCCGGTCATCTGCCCGCCGGCCATGAAGTCAATCAGATCGCCGGTGCCATCGACCTGTTCCCCACGTTAACCGATCTGGCAGGCATCCCGCGTCCCGAGCCCAAACCCATCGACGGTGTCAGCCTCAAACCCCTGATGATGAATTCAGCGCCAGACTGGCCGGAACGCATGATTTTCTCCAGCCTCCGCGATCGCGTCAGCGTCCGCACCAGTCAATATCGACTGTCCCGCACAGGCGAGCTGTTTGACATGCACGCCGATCCGGGTCAGCGAAATAATATCGCGAAACAGAAACCGGAAATGACGGCCGAGCTACAACAGGCGGTGGCAGACTGGAAGCAGTCCGTCTGGCCGAACGGTTATCCGGAAGAGAAGCGTCCGTTTTTAATCGGCTATGAAGGCGCACGCTCGACGCAGCTGCCAGTCCGGGACGCCAATTCGCAGGGCGGCATCAAACGCTCTTCCCGGCATCCCAACTGCTCTTTCTTTTCTCACTGGACCAGCACCCGGGACAGCATCACCTGGAACGTGGATGTCGACCAGGCCGGCGTTTACGAAGCCATTCTGTACTACACCTGTCCGGAATCAGATATCGGATCCACCGTCGAACTGAGCTTGAATGGCAGCAAACTGCAGGGACAGGTTACCCAGGCACACGATCCGCCTCTGGTCGGAGCAGCACAAGATCGCGCCGTTCGATCCGAATCGTTCGTCAAAGATTTTCAGCCCATGACACTGGGAAAAATCACCTTAAGCAAAGGGACAGGCCTCTTAACTCTGCGGGCACTGGAAATACCCGGCAGTCAGGTCATGGACTTTCGACTGCTGATTCTCAACCGGATCGAACCACAGTCAGATCGCTGAGACAGTCGAGAATTCCCTCGCGCGATAATTGAGTAACAAAACGCAGTCCACTTTAATATTTAACTCTCTTCAGTAACCTTCTGAACAGACAGAGAACCCGCCGAAAACGTCCTGTTTTGACTGGAATCCTCTCCGGGTACTGGTCATAATGGACTCTGATCATCGTGATTCGTGTTTCCGCGTCACTGTTTTCTGTCAGAAATCGTGTGCGGGATGCGGCATCGCTGATTCTTTGAACAGACAGATGATCGTCCTCACGAAAGTCCTCGATTCCTGCACTGACTGGCAGGTTCATGATGTCAATTGCCAGTCATCCTTTTATTCCTGATAACCTGATGGATACGTTATGAAACGACACACTACCCTCTCTGCGATCTGCCTCGCATTGCTGTTTACTGCAACCGCACACTCCGACGAAAAAGGCTTCACCCCTCTGTTCAATGGTAAGAACCTTGATGGCTGGGTTCAGCATGGCGGTAAAGCCGAATACGAGATCGTTGATGATACGATCGTCGGAACTTCTGTCCCCAAAACGCCCAACAGTTTTCTCTGCACCGAAAAGATCTACGGCGACTTCGAACTGCAGGTGGATTTCAAAGTCGACCCGCTGCTGAACTCGGGGATCCAGATTCGCAGCAATGTCTACGATGAAGACAAGGTCCTCGAAACCAAAAACGCAGACGGCAAGGAAAAGAAAATCAAAGTTCCCGCCGGTCGCGTGCACGGATACCAGGTCGAAATCGACCCCTCTGATCGCGCCTGGTCAGGCGGCATTTATGATGAAGGGCGTCGGGGCTGGTTAAATAACCTCGCTGACAACAAAGCCGCCCAGAAAGCTTTCAAGCAGAACGAATGGAATCATTACCGTATCGTCTGTCGGGGCAACTCGATCAAGACCTGGATCAATGGTGTGCCTGCTGCTGACTTGAAAGATGACCTGACCTCAGAAGGATTCATCGCCCTGCAGGTGCATGGCGTTGGCAATCATCCTGAAAAAGTCGGGAAACAGGTCAGCTGGCGGAACATTAAAATCAAAGAATTGAAACCCGAAAAAAAAAAGTAAAACCCAAAAAACCGGCTCCTGAGAAAAAAGTCGGAGCCGCCATTGGTGGTAACAAAGCCACCCCCATCGACCGCATCTCAGCCGCCAAAGGGTTCAAAGTAGAACTGCTTTACTCGGTTCCCGGCGAGGATCAGGGCTCATGGGTCAACCTCTGCACAGACGATAAAGGACGCCTGCTGGTCAGCGATCAGTACGGCGGACTCTATCGCATCACCCTCCCTCCCGCGGGAGAAGAAGTGAAAGCAGAAGATGTGGAGAAAGTTCCCGCCGGTATTCGGGGTGTCAACGGCATGCTCTGGTCCGACGGTGCACTCTATGTCGGCGTGAACGACTATGAGCGAAAAATCGCTTCAGGCCTGTATCGTATTTCCGACAGTAACGGCGACGATCAACTCGATCAGGTGGAGTTACTGCAGGAAGTCGAATCGCACAGCGATCACGGCGTACACGCTTTAATGCCCACTCCCGATGGCGAAGCCTTCTACCTGGTCACCGGAAATAACACCATTCCTCCCGTACTGGCCGACAGCTCACCCGTCCGCCAGGTCTGGGGAGAAGATCACCTGCTGCCCAGCATGCCGGATGGACGAGGTCACAACCGGGGTGTATTGGCGCCCGGCGGAATCATCTATCGTGTTTCCCCCGATGGCCAGAAGTTCGAAGCCTATGCCTCCGGATTCCGGAACATTTTCGATGCCGCCGTCAACCGCGATGGCGAACTGTTTACCTACGATGCCGACATGGAATACGATTTCAACACCCCCTGGTATCGCCCCACGCGAATCTGTCACGTCACCAGCGGCGCAGAATTCGGCTGGCGCAACGGCGCCGGTAAACGCCCTCCCTTTTATGCTGACAACCTGCCCGGTGTGCTTGATATCGGACCTGGTTCGCCGACAGGCATGACTTTCGGCTACGGCGCGAAATTTCCTGCGAAGTACCAGAACGCGCTGTATGCACTCGACTGGAGCTGGGGCAAACTTTATGCCATCCACCTCAAACCGGAAGGTTCTTCCTATACCGCTACCAAAGAAGAATTCGTAACCGGTGCCCCACTGCCGATTACCGATGCGATTATCCGTCCCCAGGATGGCGCCATGTATTTCACGATCGGCGGACGTCGTGTGCAGTCCGGTCTGTACCGTGTCACTTATGTGGGCGATGAATCAACCGAGCCTGTTCAGGCAAAACCGACCAAAAATAAAGCGCGCGAAACGCGGCATACCCTGGAAGCTTTTCACGGTAAACAGGATCCGCAGGCAATCGAAGTCGCCTGGCCTTATCTCGCTGACAAAGACCGTTTCATCCGCTTTGCCGCCCGCACAGCCGTTGAGCATCAGCCCACCGATTCATGGGCAGAAAAAGCGTTAACCGAATCTGATCCTGCCCGACAGGTCGAAGCCTTACTGGCACTGGCCCGCGTGACAGGCGTCTGTCCTCAACATCGCAACGAGCAGACTCCCGAAGTCGATACCGCCATGCGGGACAGACTGTTGTCCGCCGTCATTAATCTTGATGATGCGAAGCTCGATCTGACTCAACAACTGACCCTGCAACGCACCCTGCAGATTATCTTAAACCGCTTTGGTCGTCCCGATGACGCAACGGTAGCAAAGCTGATTGATAAATTCGACCCGCTGTTCCCTGCAAAATCACCTAAGCTAAACTGGCTGTTATGCGAAACACTCGCCTGGCTGCAGTCACCCACCGTCGCTGAAAAAGCAATCGCGTTGATTCAGTCGGCTCCGACCCAGGAAGAGCAGATGCAGTACGCACGCTCGATTCGCATGCTGCAGGCCGGCTGGACTCCTGAGCTTCACAAAGCGTACTTCGAATGGTTCCTGAAAGCGGCCAACTATAAAGGGGGCGCGAGCTTCGATAAATTTATCGAGTTTGTTCGGACCGACGCAGTCGATTCCCTCAGCGAAGAACAAAAGACCGAACTGGCTGAAATCCTGACAAAGAAACCAGAGAAGAAATCCGCTCTCGAAAATCTGGGTGAAGTCTTCGCCGGACGTCCCACTACCAAATGGACGCTCGAAGAACTCTCCACAGCTGCCGGTAAAGAAATGAAGAAACGGGACTTCGTTAACGGCCAGAAAATGTTTGCTGCAACAGGCTGTTACGCCTGCCATCGCTTCGGCAACCAGGGAGGCATGACCGGCCCCGACCTGACTTCCGCCGGACGACGGTACTCTCCCCACGATCTGCTGGACCAGGTGATCAACCCCAGCAAAGTCATCAACGAACAGTTCTCCGCGATCTCAGTTGTGACAGAAGACGGCAAAGTCCACACCGGTGTCGTCGTCAACCTGAGTGGAGATAACATGACTTTGAATACCGACCTCACCGATCCTAATAAACGGGTCAACATTGATCGCAAGACGATTGATGAACTGGTCGTTTCCAAAACGTCCCCCATGCCCGCCGATCTGTTTGCCCGCATGACCAAAGACGAAATCCTCGACCTGATCGCCTACCTGATCAGCGCCGGCGATGCACAGCATCCCTTCTTCCAGGATTGACCTGACAGGCAGAGACGCGTAACAACAGCCAGGCTGCTTACTCATTCCAGTAAGCAGCCTTTTTTTTGAATTCAACGCATTCACCTGCCGCCGGTCGGGGCGAACTTAATTTGCAGGTCTACCAGACAGTAAACACCCCTGCGGGTCGGCTTAAGCGCAGGCATCAGGTCTTGACAATAATATTTTCCGTGATCGCTTTGGGCGCATTTTGGGAAACAGATTTGATCCCGTTTTTCATTCCGGTCGTCGCGGCATAACCTTCACTGGTTCCGATAACCTGAGAATTCTTCGCCTTCAGGACAAAATAATGCTGCCCCGCTTTATTCACCAGTTGTTCATAGCGACTGGGATCGGCTGCATTAGTCTGCACCGAAAGAATCCCCTTCTTCGCCGAGGCTCGGGAAGCATACATCTGGCTGGCGAGGATAATTTCACCGTTATTCGCAAGCAGGTGAAAATAATACTTGCCGTTCCGCGCCTGTTGAATCTGAAATCTGGCTGGCATACCTGTTCCTTTCTGAGAGCTGAGGAAACATCAGAAAATTCATTAATATGGTATGTCTCACGCATTTAACATGCAAGATGATTTCAGAATCCGGGTGCTCCAACATTCGTCTGACAGATAAGTGAAGTGTCACTCTTGCATTGTTTTGGCATAAATCTTCACATCATCGACCACAGCATTCCGGGGGACCGCCAGTCGAAGCAAACGCTTGGTCGGGTGGGCCATCCCCTCCGATGAAAAGGAACCAATGGTTTCGCCGTCAATTTTGACAGTCAGCTGATCACCGTTGACGGTTACCAGCAGCGTGTACCATTGACCGGTTTTGAGTTTGACCGGAAATCGTTTCCGCTTGGCCTTTAACGCTTCCTGCAGTTCGGGTGGCAGCTTTTGAGCGAGACGCAGTTCGCGGGTTTTTAAATCCATGTTCCCGGTTTTGAGGTCGGTCAGCTCGACATAACGCGGACTGACTTTCGCCACAAACAAGTGTCCCGCATGCACTTTTTTGTATTTGAGATCGGCAAAATTGAGTCCCAGGCTGTCCTTTTCGTTCTCCAGCATGAATCGCAATTCAACGGAGCCATCTTGAAATTCCGCAGGATGCGTGACAGAGACTGCATGGTCCGCGACTTTATGCATAGAGATATACATCGCCCCGTTTTTCAGGTCGACCTGCTTATTGCCAGCGGCCCGAGACCGGCTGTTGGTTCCCCAGCCTTTGCCGATTTCATCTTTTGTTTCCTGCGATTCATTGCGTTCGAAATCATCCTGAAAAATCAGTTTGCCATGGTCTTCCGCAAGCAGGGATGATGATAAACAAAACAGTAGCACGCAGGCTGAGAGAAATGATTGCTTCACGGACGAACAGCTTAAAAGGAGGAGCATTATTACGTTTCACCGCATTTTCATTTTGCGGCAGGTTCGTCCCATTTCAGGACGCACCCTGTTTAACCCTCGCGTCTCTCTATCTATTGTGACCGGTCTAGATAACCTTCGAGACGCTACAGTAAATCTGAACACAGTCCAGTGCTTTGTCAAGCTAGAAATTGAGGGTTGGGTGTGTTGTTTACGTGCTCCGTTGTCGCACTCTCGTGATATCTATCAACCCAAAATT
>NZ_CAXAVM010000225.1:0-10914 GCF_963972345.1 uncultured Gimesia sp.
CTTCAAGCACCGCACCATCCTGATGACGGCCTACGCGTCGGGATTGCGGATTTCCGAGGCAGTGCGTCTGCGGGTGTGCGACATTGACAGCCAGCGGATGGTGATTCGCATCGTGCAGGGCAAGGGAAACAAAGATCGCTACACGCTGCTCTCACCCCTGTTGCTGCAAATGCTGCGGCACTACTGGTGGGCCGCCCGTCCGGACGACTGGCTGTTTCTCAGTCCTTCACGGGTCAAGCCGATCGCCGTATCAACGGTGCAACAGGTCTGCCGGATGCACGCAACGAAGCCGGCCTGGACAAAGCCGTCACGCCGCACATGCTGCGTCACAGTTTTGCCACCCATCTACTCGAAGCCGGTACGGAACTGCGAGTCATCCAGGAACTCCTGGGACACGCCAGTCAGCGGACTACTGCGATCTACACGCACGTTTCCACGCACCTGATCGGCCGCACCCGCAGTCCCCTGGAAATGCTCTACGAGCAGGACCAGGCAGACACACCACAGGAGGACGCATGACCCGGCCCCGGTGGGAACTCGCTGACGTCGTGCGGCAGTACGGCGCCGAATATTTGAAGCGATACACCACGTCCGTCGCCCAGCGCCGCGTCATGCGGGCGCTACAGAACTGCCGGACTGCGGTCTTGGGAGGGCATGTGGAAACGTGCCGCTCCTGTGAGCATCGACAGATCAGTTACAACTCCTGCCGAAACCGTCACTGTCCCAAGTGCCAGGGTTCCGCCTGTGCGCAGTGGATGCAGCAGCGGGCAACCGAACTGCTACCCGTGCCCTACTTCCACGTGGTGTTCACGCTGCCGAACCTGCTGGTGGATCTGACGCTTGCCAACCCGCGGCTGATGTACGGGATGCTGTTCCGCGCGGCCAGCCAGACGCTGCTGGAAGTCGCCGCCGATCCCCGGCACCTGGGGGCGGAAATCGGGTTTCTGGCCGTACTGCATACCTGGGGACAAACCCTGATGCCGCATCCCCACCTGCATTGCGTGGTCCCTTCCGGCGGACTGGCGCCCGACCGCACACGCTGGGTCGCAGGCCGGGCCGATTTCTTCCTGCCAGTACGCGTACTCAGCCGGCTGTTTCGCGGCAAGTTTCTGGACCTGCTCAGGCAGGCGTTTGCCGCGGGGAAACTGGAATTCCCCGGGAGGCTGGCTTCCGTCGCCGATCCCCAGAGCTTCAAGCGTCTGCTCAACCGGTCCGTACGGACCGAATGGGTCGTGTATGCCCGGCCGCCTTTCGGCGGCCCCGAGTCGGTCCTCAAATACCTGGCACGCTATACGCACCGCGTGGCGATCTCGAACAGCCGGCTGTTGAACGTCGCAGACGGCCAGGTCACGTTCCGCTATAAAGACTACGCCCAAGGCAGTCGGAAGCGGACGATGACACTCGCCGCCACGGAGTTTCTCCGCCGGTTCCTGCAACATGTGCTTCCGGACGGGTTGATGAGGATTCGGCATTATGGCTTTCTGGCCAATCGCTTCCGGGCAGAGAAGATCGCGCTGTGCCGCGGACTGCTGGAAGGAGCGGGGCCTCTGAGCGAAAAACGTCCTCGGGCAGCGTCTCCGGTTCCCGGGGAATCGTCTGCCATCTGTCCCTCCTGTGGTCAAGCCGCACTCCAGAGGTCGCAGGAATTGCACTCCCGCTGGGAGCGACTTCCTGCTCCATATTTTGTTCGTGCCTCGCTGCCGGCTTCCGAACTCTGGGAGGTCTGTGATACCTCATGAGTCTTCTGCAAGAGAACCGGCCCCTCGTTTTGATCTCCCTTCATAGAGTGTTCCGGTCGGGGTCTGCGCCGGTGACGGATTCCGTCTCCGGGACGCCCCGCACAACCGTCCTGGCAATTACAACCCGCCACAGCGGCCTGCCTCGACGCTTGAGCGAACGATCCCGTCGGAGAATCATGCCCGCAATCACAGAGAAAACAGAACGCTGTTTTCACCCTGCGGGCATTCAATCCCCATAGTCGAAAACGCCCCTGCGGTTCAGTCCAATAGATCATATGCCGCGTGTTGAGTACCCCGAAAAACCGCTCCACCTGAATGCTAACACGCTGCATATAATCCTATTTATTATGACACAAAAAGCGTATTAATTTAGCCTATGATGCGGTTAATGCCAGCACATCAAGAGGAGAGACTGCCGACTGAAGCTTACTTTAAGAATTAATACTTCTAGATTTTCTGGTAGGAACTCTGTTTAAACCTCCAAGTCCATCAGACTGCAGTAAAATAATGTTGTCACTATCTAATTCCAGACGATATCCTTGGCCGCGAATAGTTTTAATCAGTTGGTTTAATGCTTCGCACCCGTTGAGCAATTCTTTGAGACGAGTACGTCGCGAACTAATTTTCTGACCCTGAGGCTTATATAGCATCTCTTTATCAACAGTTCTTCCCGGGTTGCATGCCAGAATCCATAACAAATTCCATTGAACAGTTTCAGTGTCCCATTTTTGGACAATAGGTTCTCCATCCCAAAAGACCTGTCGCGGTGAATGATCAACTAAAACCAGACGGGATTGAGAGCAAGCCCAGTCGATCAAATCCTCAGGGCTATCCGGAACTTCATAAATAGGCTTGATGTCCATCAAAGCTTGAGCAACTTTTCGGATTACTGCAGGATTACATAATGAAGCAGGCTCTTTCTTTATAAGTTTGAAAGTACCATCTAACTGCTTCTCAACATGTTGGATTTCTCCGGGAGGTCGTACGACACATCTTCGAAAAGATCGTGATCTCACTTCTACTTCACTTGAATCTTCCACGAGCCAATTCAATTCAGGACGATCCGCGTAAGACAAATAAATTAATGATAAAGTTGTGCAAGCATCTCGGAGAGTTTTTTGCTTGGATTTCAGACATACTTTTTGTAATTCCTTGACTGAGGAATCTAATTGCGTCACACAATCCATAAGAGAAGAAAAATCTTTCATACTTTGCTCATCATCTATCCGTATATTCGCAAAGAAGAGTCTATATATTTGATCTAAAATTTCTTTCCAATATTTTATGCGGGCAAACATGCTGTCACAGACATGATCAGCTGGTGTTTTATTCTGCTTGTAATTTCGAAAATTATTTGTGTGCTGATTATTGAAATCCTCTAATAACAATTGCTGTGTCGGCTGATAAAAATCCTCTGCATGGACAAGGTCGAACCAGCGTCTCTGAGCAATGAAACGTATATCATTAATGTGGTGTATGGGAATCCTAGCCTGATAAACGTAGGGAAAGCAGGCTTCCAATTGAACTGCAAATTTAACCAAGCAATCATCGACATACTCCACAAGTTTGCGTTCTCGCGTCTCCGTACCTTTACTTAAGTGTGAAGCAGACCAAAGAGTATTTGACTGAAAAGTCGTTAAATCGACCAACTCTTCTACAACAGGACAAACACTCTCTTTTAACCACGCTTCAATAAGATCTGATTTCTCCTCCGTCATATTTATTTCTTGAAGCGGACCTAAATCCTCAAACCCCTGTAATGCCAACAATAATTTATTCATCAAAGTATCAGCTCAAAATTAAGATCGAGATAAAACGGATCACTTACAACAGAATCCGGTTCCATTCCAACGCATATTAGTCCAATCGAGATCATTAGACAGCAATATTTTTCTATCGAACCTAGTTCGTTCCTTGATATCTATGCCCACTGTTGAAAGGCAAGGGTTCATATTTACAGTGAGGAAGTTTTTTAATGCCCGGCTACACGAACGCTTATCAGGCAAATTATTTAACTTTTTTCTCAAAAATCTTCCCCAAGCAGTCAATTGTCGCGTCATGCGACAATTGTGCGACCCTCAATTGCGACAATCTGATGATCGAGATGACCACTGGGTCAACAATATCATCACTTTGTATCGACATTCGGGTCGGACATGGCAACAGACTGGTTAACAGCACAGCAGGCAGCAGAAGAACTCGGGATCTCAGTCCTGACGTTTTACGACTGGCTTGCGCAGTCAGACTGTGGTGAGTTTGTACTACGCGGAACCGCTGTGGAAATCAAATACTTTCAGGGAGGCCGGAGAGGACAGGGGCGGATTCGTATCGAAAAGAGTGAAATCGGACGCATCAAAGAAGAAATGCGTGTCAAACCTCAGACTAGGATACACCGTCACAGGGCGACAAATTCCAAACAGTTTCCAGGCATTACGGTACCATTGGGGCGACCAGATTAGCTCAAAACACTTACGTTGAGTCCTATTCTTGTCTACAGAGGCGGCAGATACTGAGTATTTTCAGCTGAGTAATATTCAAACTAAAGCTGATTTTGGAGCGTGGTTTACATTCCAATTGCCGTCCACAGAGGCTCCTGATAATGCTGTCCCCACTCACGGCCATAATGATCAAAGGCCACTTTGGGAGTATCCCCCATCAACTCTGCTAAAACTTCAATGGAACATCCCTGTCCCTCATTCCAGTAGCCGGCGAGCATCCGATGCGCGAATGTATGACGGCAGGTATAAGTCGAATACTGCTTGCGGACAGGATCATTGAGCCATCCTAGGTCCTGTCGTATTTTACGGAAACGTTGCACGCCAGCCACTTTCGTCCAGGCACCTCCTCGCGAATTCCGAAAAAGAGTAGTTGTGGGATCAGCTCCCACTTCCTCAATCATTTGTCGTGTCAATTCAGCGACCTCAGACCGCACAGGAATGGTACGTGTCTTCCCAGTCTTGCTGGCATAGACCCGCCATTGCATACCCCGCTCAGATTCAATGACATCATTGGCAGTAACGCGGGCCAGTTCACAAAAAGGACGTAGTCCTGTATGAATTCCAGCAAACAGGAAATTGCCAAAATAATCATCGGTAGCAGAATACAGCAATTGCTCATCTTCTTCACTGAAAGAATGGAGTCGTGGGCACTGCGGTGGTTTTTGCATTCCCACCAGGGGATTGTGAATGGAGCCGACTTCCTCTGTGTAAAAATTAAAGGCTGCCATCACGATACTCATCGCATTCCGCTGTGTCGCCGTCGACTTCCAAGTAGGATGGCTTTCCACCCAATGTTGTATGTGCCCTTTCTGTAATTCGTCCACGGCCAAAGCACCACAATAGGCGCACAGTTCATTCAGATACCGTGCCACTTCAGCATGGTAATCCGAGCTGAGGTTTCCATGTTTAAATCGAGCTTCACAATGTTCAAGATACCGCGAGCACACCATGGCAACTTGTATCACCACCTTACTCTTCTGTTCTGGAGTCGGCAACCAGTCCCCATCAGCTTTCACCCGGGCCAGTGCCAGTTCTGCAAGTTGACTGTTCTCTTTCCCGCGAACAGGACGCCCTGTGGTATCAACAAGACGCAAACGTTTTTTCGTTCCCGGTGGCGTGAAATACCAGGAATCCGTCTGTTCCCAATACCAGGCACGTCCGCGGGAACGCCTTTGACGGGATTTTGATTTTTCTGCCATTGATCAACATGGTCCTTATTTTGTCTTCGTTGAAGCAACTTTACGTCTCGAGTTTGTACTACCTGACCTGCTCGTTTTCTTAGTAGCTTTGGTCTGCTTTCGTTTTGTTTTAGACTGACTGTCTTTGGGTCCAGTAGAACTTTCACCAATGGCATTCCATAAGGGGTCCTGGTAGTTCTGAGCCCATTCTCGACCATAATGCCGAAAGGTGGTCGCGGGTGTGTCACCGATGAGTTCAGCCACTGTTTCGATTGAGGCACCTCTTCCATCCGTCCAATACCCGGACAACATTCGATGTACGAACGTGTGACGGCACGTATAGCAGGAGTACTTGCCTTTGACTGGATCATCATTCCATTTCAGTTTTTTCTTTAATCCGATAAACCTCAGCACACCATTCATGCGTTTCCAGGGATTTCCTCTTGTATTTCTGAAGATGGGTTTCCCTGATCCCTTAGGGGCAGTTTTCATCAACTGACGAGTGAGCTTTGCTATCTCCGGTCGGACAGGGATTTTCCGCGTCTTATCAGTCTTACTGGCGTACACCCTCCACATCATGCCGCGATCGTGTTCCTCAATATCATCGGCCGTCAAACGGGCCAGTTCACTAAAAGGACGAAGTCCAGTATGAATCGCAGCAAAGAGGAAATTGCTGAAGCAGGGCTCACAAATATCGTATAGTGCCTGCTCTTCTTCGGGGGAGAGAGAAGCCAAGCGTGGATTTTCTTTCGGCTTCTTGAGCCCTTTAATCGGATTGACTACTCCGAACATCTCTTCAGCGCGGTTAAACGCGGCATTCACAATCGAGATAACACTCCGACGTGTGGCCGGGCTCTTCCAAGTCTCGTGACTATCAATCCATTCCTGCACATGTCCTTTTTTGAGATCAGAAACTGGAAGCGCTCCACAGTAGCCACAAAGGTCATTCAGCCAGGCAACTGAGTTAATACAATGCCCTTTGCTCATTGTGTTTTTTTCCAGACTGCGTTCACAGTACTGCAGATATTCAGAACAAACCCGTGCTACCAACCAGGGACCATGATTTGCATGAATAGTTGTTTCATCAGACCAGGTTAGTTTTTCTCTGGCCAGTGCGATTTCGGCTTCGCGTTTCTGTTTTTTACCGCGAAGTCGCTCGCCTTTTTCGTCGAACAGCGCAATCCGTTTTTTGGTACCTGGCTGGGTATAGTACCAGCAGTCCGTCTGCTTCCAATGCCAGGCGGAACCATGTGTTTGACGTCGTTTTGTGCGTTTTTGTTTCATGCTGTTCCGCTTCATCAAAAATGATTCGGGTAATGATTTGCTTGACCCGCTGGTTCCATTGGCTGATACTAAAAGGTAATAACTTGCAATCCCCGAGAAGAATCACTTTGATTGGAGCCATTATGCAACCTGCAGCAGTAATTTCCGGGCTTGATGAAAAATCATCAAATAGATATTTACTACATAATATTACTACACTCATCCTTACAACACTGACATTATACATTGTGTTTGGTTCGCTTAATATAGCATATTCCTCTGAAAAGAAGAGTGTACCTAATATTGTATTTATACTTGCGGACGATATGGGTTACGGCGATATTAGGGCGCTCAATCCGGAGTGTAAAATTGCGACGCCTCATCTGGATCAGCTCGCGCAGGGCGGCATGATTTTTACCGACGCGCATTCCAGTTCGTCCGTCTGCACACCGACCCGCTATGGGATTCTCACCGGTCGCTACAACTGGCGCTCGCGGCTCAAAAGTGGCGTGCTCTGGGGACTGTCACAACGACTGATTGAACCGGGTCGCGAAACGGTCCCCTCAATGCTCAAAGAACATGGTTACTATACTGCCTGTGTCGGTAAATGGCATCTGGGGATGGACTGGTCACTTAAAAAAGGGGGCTTCGCGACCGAAGCCGGGTACGACAAAAAAACCAATCCGGGCTGGGACGTCGATTATTCCCAGCCGATCCAGAATGGGCCGAACAGCGTCGGTTTCGACTACTTCTTTGGCATCAGCGCCTCACTCGACATGCCCCCGTATGTCTATATTGAAAACGATCGCAGCCAGGGCATTCCCACTCTCACCAAAGCTTTCTTTCGCGATGGTCCCGCGCATAAAGATTTTGAAGCCATCGACGTACTGCCCCGCATCACCGATAAGACTGTTGAGATCATCGATCAACGGGCGGCTGCCGCAAAGACTGGCAAGCCGTTCTTCATTTACTTTCCCCTCAATGCGCCACACACGCCGATTCTGCCGACACCCGCATGGCAGGGAAAAAGCGGCATCAACGCCTACTGCGATTTCGTGATGCAGGTCGACGACACCGTCGGCCAGGTCATGCAGGCGCTCAAGAAACAGGGTATCGCAGACAACACACTGATCATTTTCACCGCCGACAATGGCTGCTCACCCGCGGCCAACTTCAAAGAGATGGCCGACAAAGATCATCAACCCAGTTACCAGTTTCGCGGTCACAAGGCCGACATCTATGAAGGCGGACATCGGGTTCCCTTCATCGCCAACTGGCCCGCGCGGATTAAAGCGGGCACGCATTCGGACCAGCTCACCTGCCTGACCGATCTGTTCGCGACCGCCGCCGACATCGTGGGTGCAAAAGTTCCCGATGACGCGGGTGAAGACAGCGTCAGCATTCTGCCCGCCATGGAAGGCCAAGCCGATACACGGCTCCGGGAAGCCGCCGTCCATCATTCAATCCGCGGTGCATTTTCAATTCGCAAGGATCATTGGAAGCTCGAACTCTGTCCCGGTTCGGGAGGCTGGAGTTTCCCCAAGCCGGGCAAAGATGATCTGAGTGACCTGCCCGCCATCCAACTGTATGACCTCAAAGCAGACATTGGCGAACAGAAAAATGTGCAGGCGGACCATCCGGAAGTCGTCAGGGAATTGACTGCATTACTGCAGAGTTATGCCGACCGCGGACGTTCCACTCCGGGCAAACCGCAGCCGAATACGGGCGAAGTCGACATCTTTAAAGCGGGAAAATCAGCACAAAGCCTGAAAAAACCGGCCAGGAAGAACCCGAAGAAGAAATCCTAAGTCAGCCTTCACTCGGACTTTAGCTAACCGATAATCTCAGAAATGCCGATTATCCGCCCGCTCGGCTTTCAAATGAAAAAACTTGAAATTTCCGTACTCCTGCGTTATCCTGAAGCATGGATTTATTCCGACAGGAAAAGAAGAACGTCTATCGACTCTCCCCAAAATGAATTCAGCCCGTCAGGCAGTGGTGTCTGACTACCGTCCCCCGAATTCGGCGGTTCTGACGGACCGGCATTACTTTCAATTATCTCACAGGTTCCCTTTTGAGATTGTTAAAGTCTTACGGGTGGCCTGACAGGGATTGAACGCGTATGTATGGTTCTCAAGTTCCCCGCACTCTCTGCGGCTGCCTTACGGTTCTCACCTTACTTCTGTTGAGCACACCAGCCACTTCTCATGGTGCCCCTGCGTCAGCCGAAAAACCGGCGGCTCATAAAATCGACTTTGAGAAATCGGTCCGCCCGCTGTTTGTGAAACACTGCCAGGACTGCCATGGTCCGGATGCCCGTGAAGGGGGACTGCGCTTAACCAGTCGCAAAAATATTCTGCTCCGTAACGATTCGGGTGAACCGGCGATTATCCCCGGGAACAGTAAAGAGAGCCTGCTCCTGCATCGCGTCTCCAGCAAAGACGAGAGCGAACAAATGCCTCCCGCCGAGGTCGGCACACGACTGACACAGCAGGAAATTCAGACTCTCAAACAATGGATTGACGCCGGCGCAGACTGGCCGACCGAATCGGAAGAACCGAAGCACTGGGCCTACATCCCCCCGGCGAAAAGTCCTCTGCCTCAGGTAGACCCTGCGTTTCGCATTCACAATGCCATTGATGCGTTTGTCGCAGAAAAATTATCACAGCAAACGCCGCCACTCACTCAGTCTCCGCAGGCCAGCCCGGCGCGACTGCTGCGACGTGTATCCCTCGACCTGATCGGCCTGCCCCCCTCACCCGAAGATGTGATCGCGTTTGAGAAGGATCCGACCCCCGCCGCGTATGAGAAATATGTCGACAAACTGCTCAAGTCACCCCGCTATGGAGAAAAGTGGGCCCGGCAGTGGCTGGATCTCGCCCGCTATGCCGACTCGAACGGATTCCAGGCGGATCAGCTGCGCGAGATGTGGCTCTATCGTGACTGGGTCATCAATGCATTGAATGAGGATTTGCCCTTTGATCAGTTTACCATTCAACAGATTGCCGGCGACCTGATCCCCCAGGCAACCCTGGATCAGAAAATCGCCACCGGCTTTCATCGCTGTACGACCTGTAACGTCGAAGCGGGCGTCGATCCCGAAGAGAATCGCGTCAACCAGATCTTCGACCGCGTCAATACCACCGGCCTGGTCTGGCTCGGTTCGACTTTCGAATGTGCGCAGTGCCACAATCACAAATACGATCCTTTCTCGCAGCAGGACTACTACCAGATTTTCGCTTTCTTCAATAACACGCCGCTGGAGGTCAAACAGGTGGGTAAGAGCGTGACGTTCGAAGTCACCGGCCCCAAACTGGCGGTTCCCCTGGCAAAAGAAGAACTGAAAACCAAAGAGCAACTCACGGCCGAACGCCTGGCATTGCAGAAGCAGTTGAACCAGCGTCAAAAAGATCTCAAAACTGCCTGGTCGGAATGGGAAGAAAGCACACTGGCGCTGCTGGAAAACAGCGAAGAAGCCGGCAAAATTCCCGCCGACATTCGCAAAGCATTGCAAACCGAAACAGAAAAACGGACGAAGAAACAGACCAACGCTTTAACACAGTTTCAACGTCAACAGGATACGGAGTACGCTGATCTCGACAAGCAACTGAATCAGGTTCGCGAACAGTTAACCGCACTGGAGCCCGATTCCACACTGGTGATGGTAGAGATGCCCGAACCCCGCATGAACAATATTTTCAAACGCGGCGATTTCCTCAGCAAGGGGGCCGAAGTCACTCCCCGCACACCCGACGCTCTGCATCCCCTCGAAACAAAAGACCAGCCCAGCCGACTTGAGTTTGCCCGCTGGCTCGTCGCCCGCGAGAATCCACTGGTCGCGCGGGTCACCGTGAATCGCTGGTGGGCACAGTTCTTCGGTCATGGCATTGTCGCCACCCAGGAAGATTTCGGCAGCCAGGGAGATGCCCCCACGCATCCCGAATTACTCGACTGGCTGGCGGTCGAGTTCATGGACCACAACTGGTCGATGAAACAGGTTCACAAACTGATCGTGATGTCAGCCACTTATCAGCAGTCGGCGCGTATCACACCCGCACTGCTGGAAGCGGACCCTTACAACAAACTGTATACGCGCGGCCCGCGGCTGCGACTTTCGGCGGAAACGATTCGCGATAACGCGCTGACCATCAGCGGTCTGCTCTCAACAAAAATGGGAGGCCCGCCCGTCTACCCGCCTCAACCGGAGGGGCTCTGGAGGCATGTGGGCCGCAACGC
>NZ_CAXAVM010000226.1:0-10858 GCF_963972345.1 uncultured Gimesia sp.
GCCGATCACAGCTGGCTCTTTTTTTGTTTCCTCCGTCCCACGGTTCAATCCGCCACGTATGCTTTCTGAACCTCATCCGCGGATAAAGCCCGACGATAGAGTTTTACATCTTTCATATTGCCATTGAAATAATCATGGGCACCAAAGCCGATCTTCAACGGTTCCGAATTGGTTAAATCGAAGTCAGCCGGATTAAACTCAGCAGAAGTCGCCACCAGCTTCCCATCCACATACAGTTTCAGACGGTCCTTTTCTTTCACTGCCACAATCTGCCGCCAGCCCGGCTTGAGCGCCGTGTCATACGTCACGTTCTTACCGGCTTCGATCGAATGCACGCGCCCCGCAGGCAATGTGCCGGCAAACAGTCTGCCCTGGAAGACAGCCATCGACCACACCCGCCGATAACGTACATCGGGCGTCATGTCGAGCCGCCCCGTATTCGTCCAGTCGACGCCGCCGTTATAGCGATAGACTTCTGCCAGTGGCAATGAGCCGGAGTACATGGCGCCGTTGTACACAACCAGCGGCATACTCTCTTTCTCGTCCCCCAATTTGCCTGCCAGGTTCCACTGATTTTTCCCGGCGTAGCGGTACACTTCCGCGTGTGGCCACTCACTCACATACAGATCTCCCTCGTACACGGTGAACCCATACGTCTGTGTGGATTCTCCCACCTTGCCCGCATGCGACCAGTTCTTCCCGTCAAAGCGGTAGACGGCTCCTTCATCGTAACCCGATGCATACAGATCGCCGTTATAAACCGCCAGCGCTTCGACCCGCTTTCCATCCGGTACGCCGCACGACGTCCAGTTTTTGTCACCATCGTAACGGTAGAAGGCAGCCGGTGCATACATGGAAGAGGCATACAGCTTCCCCCGATATACGACCATGCCGTTGATGGCTTCGACATCGGGAAGTTTGCCGCAGTGCACCCACTTGCTGTTGCCTTCATAACGATAAACGTTTCCCCCGTGATGCGGATTATCCGATTCCGACAGCGAGGAACCTTTCAAGCGATACTTGCCAGTCCCCGCATAGAGCTTCCCCTCATAGACTGCCAGTGAAGAAACCGCATTACACACATCGGGAGTCCCGCAATCGACCCATTTCTGATCCTGATCAAAGCGATAGACGTGACCGGCGGCCGACTCCCCCGGCACACAGGTTCCGGCATACAGATTCCCGTCATAAACCGCCATGCTGTAAATCAAAACGGCATTCCCCAGCTGACCATGATCGGTCCATGCTGCATCGATTTTGCCATTGTCGATTCCGAACTGCAGATGCCGGTCGTTCGACTGGCTGCTGGTCACGCCGGCATGATTCTTGATGCTCAACTGAAAACCACGTCGCGTCTTCCGATCGTATTTGCTGAGCAGCGTTCCCAGTACATCGTCCAGATCGGCACTGGTATGTACCGTCAAGGAGAGGGAAAATTCATTCGTCCCCAGCTCAAGCGATTTGGCATGAGGGACTTCGAGAAACGCTTTCCGCCCGTCAAAAACAGCCGGTTGATCGGGGATCAACTCAACACCGTGATTGATCGTTTTCAGTTTGAAAGCACTACGGTCCTGTGAGTCCCCCTGTAATCGCCAGTCGCCCAGCAAAGCAGGCTCCTCAGCATGCAACGTCGAACACTCAAACACCGTCATATTCAGAAGCAATATCATCAGCCAACAGAATCCAGGTCGTATCATCAGTTTTCACCTTACCTAATACAGAACAGAGAACAGTCTACTCAGACCAATTATTAACAAATCTAACAAATTCGACGTCTAAAAAAAATCCCGCAGTCCATTTCAGTGATGACGCAACGGTCTTCCCGGAGTAAACAATTAATCCACGTACAGGAATTCGCTGGTATTGAGAATGGCCAGGCACAGATCCGTCAAAGCGGCGCCGGCTGCGATCTCTTTGACCGGCGTCTCACTCAAAGGCAACAGCAGTTGCTCGGTCGAACGCTGTTCCCGCACCAACATCTGCTGTTGCGTTTTGAGAAACCGGGTCAGTTCCAGTAACTCAGTTTCCGTGGGCGTGCGTCCCAGCGCGCGACGAAACAGCAAGGTGACCTGTTGTTCTTCAGTTTCACCGGCCCGGTCCCAGATCAGACCTGCCAGTTCCTGCGCGCACTTCAGTGAGCTCTCTGAATTCAACATCAGCAGCGACTGTGGTGCGGTCGTCGAATTGCCGCGTCGGGAACAGCTGGTATTCGCATCCGGACGGTCAAACACATCAAACAGCGGATAACGCAAATTCCGTCGCGCGAAGACATAGATACTCCGCCGATAATGATCTTCCACGTTCGAGCTGGTTTTCCACTGATCTTTGAGCAACGTCACTCGTAATTCGCGCGGCAGCGGTGGCATCACGCCACGCCCGCCTGTTTTATCGGAAAGCTTACCACTGACCGCCAGCATTGCATCGCGAATGACTTCGGCATCCAGCCGCTGCCGTGGAAACCGGGATAACAGGGAGGCATCCGGATCTTCCTTCAGAGACCGTTGCCAGTCACTCTCTGATTGCTGTTTAGCGTTAAACTGGCTCGCCTGTCGATAGACGCTGGAGGTCAGAACCAGGCGATGCAGTGACTTCATTTTCCAGCCGGATGACATCAGCTCGGCTGCCAGCCAGTCCAGCAGTTCCGGATGTGTCGGCAGATCCCCCATCACGCCAAAGTCGCTGGGCGTAGCTGACAGACCGCGACCGAAATGATGCTGCCAGATCCGGTTCACAATCACACGTGATGTCAGCGGGTGCTCTTTCTGAGTCAGCCAGTGGGCAAATTCCCGCCGCTGCTGTCGTGCGTCATCGGCGTCAACAGCCTGTTCCTGCAGATTCGCAACCCGCAAAAAGGCAGGTTGTACACGCGGTCCCGGCTGCCGCCAGTCGCCGCGAAGCATTACGCGGCTGGGGGCTACCGGTTTACCGAGGGAAGCCAGCATGGTGACCGATCTGTTTTTGACCGGTTTGACTGCCGGCTCAAAAAAAGCACGCATCCGGTAAAAGTCGACCGTGCTGATCGGATCATATTTGTGATCGTGACACTGCGCACATCCCATCTGCAGCGCCATGAAGGCAGAGCCGACGGTGGAGGTCATTTCATTCAGCAGCGTGTGCCTGCGTTCTTCCTGGGAGTTGATATCAGGCATATCCGGGCCGGACAGACAGAAGGCGGTCGCAATCTTCGCTTCCGGATTTTCCGGCGCGATCACATCTCCCGCCAGTTGCCAGCGGACAAACTGATCGTAAGGCATATCCGCATTCAAGGCTTTGATGACCCAGTCCCGATACTTCCAGGCATCGGGGCGAATTTTATCATGCTCAAAACCATCGGTCTCAGCGAAGCGGGCCAGGTCCAGCCAGTGCTGTGCCCAGCGTTCTCCATAATGAGGGGAGGCCAGCAGACGATCTACAAGTTGTTCATACGCATCGGCAGAGTCATCTGCCAGAAACGCATCGATCTCTTCGGGCAGTGGCGGCAGGCCGATCACATCAAAATAGAGTCGGCGGATCAACGTGGTACGACTGGCCTCGGGCGCGGGTTGCAGGCCGTCCTGTTCCAGTTTCGCCAGGATAAAGTGATCAACGGGTGTCCGCGACCATTGTTTATTTTTCAGAACCGGCAATTCCGGTCGTCTGACCGGCTGAAACGACCAGTGCTCCCGGTCTGCGGCGGTGATGGGTTCCTCGGAAAGTTTCGCTGTTTCCTCTGCATTCAGCGAAGAAATATTGCAAGCGAGTATCAGAGCCACTGTCATTAACAGCCACCTCGTGGTGAGTGAAATCATGTGAGCAGTCCTTTCACAATCTTCACTTCAGCGGGCCCTGTCAGACGCTCATCCAGACCGTTATGGAAGTAGGTCAGTGATTCATGGTCCAGGCCCATCAGATGCAGCAGCGTCGCATGAAATTCATTCACGTGTACTTTATCTTCAACAGATCGCAGCCCAATGGCATCAGTGGCGCCGTAAAACCGCCCCCCGGTAATCCCGGCTCCAGCGAGCCAGCCTGAATAGCCCCAGGGATTGTGATCGCGGCCCCTGCCCTGCTCGCTCATCGGCATACGACCAAATTCACCACACCAGACCACCAGGGTATCTTCCAGCAATCCTCTTTGTTTCAGGTCTTTCAGCAAAGCGGCGACAGGCTGATCGGTTTTTTGACAATACGCGGTATGATTTTTGGTCACATCGCTGTGCGCATCCCAGCCGACCGTATCTCCGGAATAAAGCTGCACGAAACGTACGCCCCGTTCGATCATCCGTCGTGCGAGTAGACAACGCTCTCCGAAGTCCCGCGTTCGGGGATCATTGAGCCCATACATCGTGTGGGTATCGTGCGTCTCCTGTGTCAGATCCACGATTTCCGGGGCGGCAGTCTGCATACGGAAAGCCAGTTCGTAAGCAGAGATTCGCGCCGCCAGTTCGTCATCCCGGTCGCGCGCTTCCAGATGCCTGCGGTTCATGGATTGAATCAGATCCAGGGTCGCCCGCTGCTGTCGTGAAGAAATCGACGTCGGCGGTTTCAAGTTCAGAATCGGCGTTTGGCCGGCGCGCATCGTCGTGCCCTGAAATGTGGCGGGCAGATAGCCGCTGCCCCACGCGGGAGGCCCTCCTTTGATGCCACCACCGGGATCCGGCATCACCACAAACGCGGGCATGTCTGCATTTTCCGATCCCAGTCCATAGGCCACCCAACTGCCGACACTCGGATGCCCCATCAGAATGCTGCCGGTATTCATCTGGTAAACCGACTGCGGATGATTCACGCTGTCCCCATGCAGCGAACGTACGACACACAGATCGTCAACGAGCGCACCGGTATGCGGGAGAAAATCACTGACTTCGAGTCCCGATTCCCCGCGTTTGCGAAACGGCTTAATGGGCGCGAGCAACGGATTCTTAGCGACCTTGCGACGCGTCATGACTTCGCCGAAACTGTCGGGTAACGGATTTCCGGAGTACTTGACCAGGTCTGGCTTGGGATCCCACAAATCCACGTGACTGGGACCGCCGTGCATAAACAGCCAGATCATGCGCTTGGCCCGCGGTTTGAAATCGGGCGTCTTTGGTGTCAGGGAACCAGAGGCGGCCTGCGCGCCACCGTCTGTCGCTAATAATGCATTCAGGGCCATCAGCCCGATTCCGCCACCCGCGGTCCGCAGCATTTCCCGGCGATTGAACAGACCATCCCCGCACTGACCCGTCATCGTATCGCGGTGAGATCGATTCGTCTGCATGCTGCATTCTCTCCCCTCTGTCATATTCGGAATGACATTAATATATCAGGGAAAGGCAGTCAGCTCGACTGAATTCATCAACGTTTTTTGATTTGTCCAAAATTGACAGAAATGCGTCGCATGAGCCGGAACGGGCTTCGATAACAGGAATTCAATCCGACGCCTTCAGAACGAATGTTTGCACGGAGCGGAACCATTCAGACAAATCAAAGCGAGAGACGCACCACAAAAAAATATCATGCCTGAGGCACACTCTCTTTGATGATATAAACCAAACCCATTCGCTCCCGTTTCGTTCCGAATTTTTTTCTGATTTCTTTTGGAGTGATTCATCTTTTCTCACTCTTTTTTTCTGCTTTCTGAAACCACACTTCTACTGCTTGAGTATGCTTCCCGCGGGGTTAACAACATGGTCTTGAACGAGGCCATGGGGTGTTTCTTTTTGGCAACATGTTGTCTTCGTACCTCGTTTCCCGGCCCGTTGCACTGTCAGAGAAAAGGAGTTACCGGAAATCCTGACTTTTTGAAAAGCATTTCCGATCACTCATCAATACTGAGCTATATGAATAGTGACCAGCGCAATACCAGGTCGAGAAACATAAGAGAAGGCAAGCTGTGACTCATGAGAGACCGTTTTCACAAATTCAGTAAAAAGATGGGGAGATCAATGACTGCCACTTCACAAAATTACCTGAAAGGATTCATCGCCCTCACAGTCGGAGCCTGTTTCTTTCTGCAGTCCGGCTTCAGCAATGCACAACAGCCTGGCAGCATCATGCAACAGAAGCTGCCACAGAAAAACCTGTCCCCCCATGCCCTGGAAAGCCTGGTGACAGGAATTGCCTTCTATCCTGATGATCTGGTCGAAACGATTCTGGAAGCAGCACAGCATCCACTGGCGGTTCGCCAGGCTGCCGACAAGCCGGTGGTCCGCATTGGCGGGGGTCGCTTTGGCGGGGGTCGCTTTGCAGAACGCGTGCAGCAGTTCAACCAGGCTGACCCGAATGTCGAGAAGCTGAAACAGCATCCGGAAATCCTGGCGCAACTGAGCGACAACATTGCCACGACGACCTTACTGGGACGCGCGTATCAGTCGCAGCCTGATGACGTCTGGCGAGCCATCGATAAACTTCGCGCTGAAGTGGACGCGGCTCTGCAGCAGCAGCCCGAACAGTTTGTAGATGCGAGTGGTGTTCCGCTGACGGGCCAGGCCGCATACGTGGCTGCCGCCGGTTATGTCGCCGGGCGTTACTTCGTTCCCGCAACGGTTTCCGAACTTTACACAGCGTATGCGCACCCGCATCAGACAACGGCAGTAACCACCTATCATGGTGAAAACGTGAATGGCACTGCCACGCAAACCACGACGACAGGCCCCTATGGGCATGCAGCGGCTTCCACAGGCAGCAGCGCGACGACTTATACTGGTCCCAATGGAAATACGGTCACCGGAGCCACCCAGGGAGGCAGCGTTGTCTATCAGAACGGTCCCACGACCGTTGGCGCTGGTGCAGCTACGACAACCATTACCGGGCCCCAGGGAAATTCAGCGACTGCAACCGGCGCGGGTATTGCCGGAACGACGACCGCCGGTGACACGACTTATTTCGGAGCAGCAGGCGGCGGAACGGTCAACACCTCGAATGGACTCTCGGCTGCCGGCGCTGGTCAGGTAACCGGTTCAGTTCAGCAGACACAGACGGGAGCCAACTATAATACCCAGGCCAGTGGCTCTGTCGCGACGAATACCGGCGTGAACGCTTATGGCAGCAGAAACACCAGTGGCAGCGTGAATCAGAATGCAGACGGTTCTGTCAGCGGTGTTCGTAATTCGTCCACATCAGTGCAAGGGACCAACGGTTATGCTGATGTGCAACACAACAGTTCCGGCACAGTGACCGGAGATGGTAACGGTACTTATAACGGTTCCACGACTGTTGATTCCAGCAAAGGATCCGCCTCGGTCGACACGACTGCCGGGAATGGACAGGTCTCTTCCACGGTCACCACACAGAACGGTTCTACGACGGGATCACTGGGCGATGGCCAGGTCGGTCAGAGCTCCTCTTCGTCCCGCAGTCGACAATCTGCAGACAGCCAGCAGGCGGCCCGCAGCAGCAGCCAGCAAGGTTCGTATCGTTCCAGCCGCCAGTCGACTGCCTCCAATTCCCGTTACAGTCAATCATCGAGCCAGCAGATCTCTTCGGGCCTGCAGAGCATGCAGAAAAACTGGGGACAGCTCAACCAGCAGATGAACCGCTCGTCCCAGGCATCCGCCGCCTCGCGTCAGAAAAGCCAGTCGTATTCGCAGCAGAGATCTACATCTCCCTATTCAGGCGGCTCTCACTTCAGTCCTTCCAACAGTCGCACACCTTCTTCTTCACGCGGCAGCTCCTCATTCGGAGGCAGCAGCCGTGGTTCATCGGGCCGTTCCGGTGGAGGACGTGGCGGGCGGAGATAAGTTCAAAGCAATTCCCAGAGAACAGTAAGTGCGGGCAGGCCTCTTTTCATTATGGAAAGAGGCCTGTTTATTTACTTCCGGCCTCATTTATTTTTCTTTCCCTTGTCAGGAAATTTCGTTTAGAATGAAGTTGTGTCGAATTCGAAACCCTTTCTTTCACTTCTTTCACAAGACTGACAGAGAACTATGCTCCGCTATTTTATTGCGACCAACTTCTGGTTGGCTTTTACTATCTTACTGCTGGTTTCATCAACGCCCCGATACCAGATGGTGGGAAACGCCCCGCAGAACCGCTACGGCGTCTATGGCTATGCGGTATTCGGATTTGGTAATATGTCGTCTTTTTTTTACTGGACCGTGATTAGTCTCTCCTTCCTGGCTGTACTGATCTGTTTTCGGGCCTGGAAGAAAACGGAAACGGCACCTGTGAATGCGTCATGAAATTCACAAAACACTTCGCCCTCAGCACGATTGATATTCTGGTCATCCTGATGATCATTGCGATTCTTGCAATCCTGTTGCTACCCGAAGTACAACAGGGTAGAACCAGCGCCCGTCGAGACTTCTTTCGCAGTCAGATAAAACAGATTAGCCTGGCACTCCACCAGTACCAGGCAGACTATGGTTGCCTGCCTCCCCCGGTTGTGAAAGATGAACAGGGCCTCGCGTTACACAGCTGGCGGGCTCTGCTGCTGCCTTATTTCAATTCAGCGCACCACCTTAAAGATCGTCGACTCGATTATCACTTCAACGAGCCCTGGAATAGTCCTCATAATCAAGAACTCGCTATTCAGAACAAGGATCTGTATCAGCTCGACTGGCAACCACAAAACGGGCCTCGTCGAAAATCAAGGCTCGTCGCCGTCATTGATGATACAACTTTCTGGAATGAATCATCACAGTGCCGCAAGTTACCCGACTCGGAAAATCGCGGACAGCAGATCCTACTGATTGAAATACCGGGGTCTGGAATCAACTGGAATACACCTGCTGATATCACGCTGGATGAGTTATTGGCATGGAGCAGACAGGATTTATTCGACGACTATGGCCCCCTCGCATTATTCGCCGACGGGCATATCGAGTGGCTTTCTCCCCAGGAACTGCAGGGAGATAAGTTGCAGAGAAAACTGCAGAGACCATCTGTTTCAATGGTCAAGGGCATGTGATTTACTTTGGAAAGATGCGTATTTCGCTCTAGACTGACTCAGAAACAGCACAATAAACTCGAAAGGATTCCGACTATGTTTCCCTCAAAAGCGACGCTGTACCTGGTGCTCATCGCGGCAGGTCTGATTGTGTTCTCGTCTTTAGAAAACAACCAGGCGGCCAATCCTGAAGTTGATCCCTCACAGGTCATTCTGCGTTCGATTCAGACAGCCGAGGGGCCGCAGCTGGAAATTCGAATCGGGCACTTAGTCTGCAAAACGAAACAACTGACCGTTCAGCGCAAAGGTGGTTTGGAACACACCGTGCAGCCGGTCGGCGGGAAAGTGCAAATCAAAAGCGACAGACAAAGTATTTCCTCGCAGCACGTGGAATACGCGCTCCCCTGGTTAACAGGAGAGCGCGTATTCAGTAAATCAGGCCTGCGGGGCTCCCCTGTATTCCAGTTCGGTTGAGGGATCGGTCAGGAATTCTATTTTGCCGCTCTTCACGTCGTAGAGTGCACCCACCACCATGATCTTGCCGGCATCGACCAGGTCACGAACCACTTCGCTGCGCCGCGTGATTTCGTGGACACTGCGATAGACGTTGCGTCGTGCCGTATCATCAACAAACTGTTCCTTGACTTCCTCACTCAACTCGCTCAAACCGTTGCAGATTTCTTCATCCACACAGGGAGCGATCTCATCGACAATCGAATCCAGGTGGGAACAGCCCGTGACCTGTGATGCATTATTATGGTCGCACATCAGTTGCACGGTAGAAGTGACGGCGCCACAACGGGTATGCCCCAGCACCAGTACCAGTTTCACTCCCACGACCGCGACACCATATTCAATGCTGCCCAGTGACTTATTCCCGATGACATTTCCGGCCACACGCACGCTGAAAATATCGCCGATGCCCAGGTCCAGAACCAGTTCCGCCGGCACACGGGAATCGATACAGCTCAACACCACGGCCAGCGGATTCTGTTCGCCGGCGGTCGCATTCACCTGATGCCCCAGATCGCGGGACAGTCGATTTCCTGAATAAAACCGCTCGTTGCCTTCACGCAAAATCTGCAGCACCTGGTCTGGCGTAATCTGATCCTTCAGATCCCTCGTGGAATAGTCGGCGAATTGAATTTCATCGCTCAACTGATACTTTTTCCGGAAGCCGCGCAAGCTGACACTTATGCCGCGTGCCGGGCCGATTTTATCTTTGAACTCCTGGATCAGGCTTAAAATATCCGGGTCGATATAATCTGTGCTGCTGGCATCAATCAGCATGTTGGTGCCCCGCGGTGCATCGTTAAAGACCTTATCGAGGGCGGCACGATTCAAAAAGCTGACCTGGTTGGCCAGTTCGATATGCAGCACATCTCCCCCGACGTGTGTCTCCACAATCCGGCGAATGGGCTGTCGGAGGCTGCTGTTCAGGATAAACAGCAGGCTCACGCCGAGACCAATCAGAATTCCGATCAACAGGTCGGTGAATACAATGGAGAGTAGCGTGATCAGGAACGGCAGAAACTGGTAACGTCCCTCGCTCCACATCTGCCGAAACAGGGCGGGACTGGCCAGCTTGAAACCGGTGACCAGCAGAATTGCCGCCAGCGCCGCCAGGGGAATCATATTCATATACATGGGAATCAGCGCCACTGCGATCAACAACAGAATGCCGTGAAAGATTGTCGATCCTTTCGTCTTCGCGCCCGCATTGACATTCACGGAACCACGTACAATCACTGATGTCACGGGCAGGCCGCCAATCATGCCGGCCGTCACGTTGCCGACTCCCTGTGCAATCAATTCACGACTGGCAGGAGAATTACGGTTTTCCGAATCGAGCTTGTCAACGGCTTCGAGGTTCAGCAGAGTTTCCAGAGAGGCCACAATCGCGATGGTCACTGCCGCCGTATAGATGGCTGGATTGGCCCACTGCGAAAAGTCGGGAAAGGTCAAAAACGACATCAGGTCACTGGCCGATTCGGCAACGGGAATCTGGAC
>NZ_CAXAVM010000227.1:0-10820 GCF_963972345.1 uncultured Gimesia sp.
TTCCAGCAGACGTGAATGCAGGTAGAAGATGTCGCCGGGGAATGCTTCACGCCCTGGTGGGCGTCTGAGGAGCAGGGATAATTCCCGGTAAGCACGGGCGTGTGACGTCAGGTCATCATAGATCACGAGTACATCCTGCCCTCGGTCCATAAAATATTCACCCAGGGTGGTAGCCGCATACGGGGCGACAAACTGCAGTCCCGGCGGGGCGTCGCTCTCACCCACGACCACGGTAGTGTATTCCAATGCGCCGTGAGTACGCAGGTCGTCGATCACTTTGGCGACGGCTGTATTCCGCTGGCCGATCGCGCAGTAGATACAGATGACATCCTTGTTTTTCTGGTTGAGTATTGTATCAAGGGCGATCGCTGTTTTGCCTGTCTGTCGATCTCCCAGGATCAGTTCACGCTGACCGCGGCCGATGGGGATCAGGGCATCGATGACTTTCAAACCGGTCTGCAGAGGAACCGTGACAGGAGCCCGGTCGATAATGGGGGCCGGGTCGCGTTCATAGGGTCTGCGTTCGGCAGCTGTGATCGGACCACGACCATCCAGCGGTCGCCCGACCGGGTCGATGACACGACCTATTAGCGATTCGCCCACAGGTACATCAAGCAAGCGGTGCGTTCGCCTGACTTCATCCCCGGCAGTGAGTTGTTCTCCGTGGTCGAGCAGTACGACCCCGACCTCATGTTCATCCAGATTTAAGGCCAGGCCCAGGATGTGATGGGGGAACTGCAACAGTTCTTCTGACTGCACATTCGGTAAGCCGCTGATCCGGGCATGGCTGCGACCGACATAAGTAACTTTTCCGATTTCGATCAGTCGCGGTGTAAAATCATGCTGACTTAATACATTGCCAAATTGATCAAACGTGGAGTGGATCAAGGATTTAATATCGGGACTATGATTCATTGATATGGCCTGAGTGATTTTCGACGCACAATATTATTCTTTCGGTTTGATCTCTGATTCCGGGTCGATTGAAATGACATCATTGAGAGAACGAACAAATTCTTCTTCCAGTTCTTCCAGCGACTCCTGCAGATTCCATGAGATTTTGTAGCCAGCCAGATGTAGGTCGATTCCACAAATCAGTTCGGGATTCTCGCGAAAACGAATTCCCACTTCCGGGCTGAGATAATCGTGTATCAAATCCGTAATCTTCTTGCGGTCGGATTGAGTCAGTTCGAAGGCACTTTCGACCAGCATTTGCGGGTCTGACGATTCCAGCTTCGCGAGAAATTCCTTTTTATGTGTTGCATCAATCTGCCTGATACGATTCATGAAAACGGCAATCGTCTGCTGTTGCAGATCGGAGTCAGCCAGTTCTTTGAGGATTCTGTGGCTCATTTGATGCATGTGTGCTGCCATGCGCAAGCGGGCTTCCTTTAAGAAAGATTCGCGTTCGCGGTGCAGGGCGCGAAACCACTCAGTTTTTTCCTGATCGATGTCCGAGCGCGCCTGCTTCAGATGCTGTTCCTTCCAGATCTGAATTTCTTTTCCAGCCTCAGCCAGTAATTCCTCCCGGGCATGAGCCAGGTCTTCGGTCTGTTGTTGATAACGGGCCAGTTCGGTTTCTGCCTCACGTTGCGCAGCGGTGGCTGCTTCGTGTTCTGCTGTAATCTGTTGTTCCCGTTCCGCCATCGCATTCAGCACCGGCTTATAAAGGAAATGGGACAACAGCCAGACCAGGACCAGAAAGTTAAGAATCTGAGCAGTAAAAGTAAACCAGTCGATGGACATTCCGTTTTCCTGTTGAATCTGTCAGTAAGACTATCTGGAGGTTGCCTGTAGAAAGTGATTCCAGAACGGGTTGGCAAAGATCAGAATCATGGAAATCACAAAACAGTAAATCGCCGTCGATTCCACCATTGCCAGCCCGACAAACAGGGTCCGTGTAATCGTGCTGGCTTCATCGGGCTGTTGTGCAATGGCGCTTAACGCCTGGGCAAGGGCTCTGCCTTCACCCAGCGCCGGACCAACGGATCCAATGGCGATGGTTATCCCCGCTGTGAAAATTGAAACTGCTGCAATCACCGTGTTCGCGTCCATAGACTGCTCCTTTAAGTATTTTGTTTTGAATGTTCTTCAGGTTGTTCGTTTAAGTCATGAGTCACTTGTGTGGCTGATGCGATGTAAACCATCGCCAGTACCGAAAAGATATAAGCCTGGATGATGCCGGTGAGCAGACCAAATGCCTGCATCAGAATCGGGACAAACAGGGGGACAAAGCCCAGTAGAATCGCTCCGATGACACTGCCACTCATGATGTTCCCGTAAAGACGTACCGCCAGAGCCAGTGTCCTCGACAATTCACCGATAATATTAAATGGCAACATCAGAAAAGTGGGGCGGATATACTGCTTCAGGTAATCAGCCAGTCCCTGTCGGGCTATCCCGTAGATGGGGACGGCAACAAACACACAGGTTGCCAGTGCGGCTGTAGTGGAAATGGAACTGGTCGGGGCATGGTAACCGGGTACGATGGATAGAATATTGGAGACCACAATGAATAAAAACAGTGTGCCCACAAAAGGGAGGAAGGGACCAGGATCCTGTTGACTGACTTCCTGAATCTGGTTCCGCAAACCTGTGACCAGTACTTCAAGCAGGTTCTGACCACGTGACAGGCGGGTGCTGGTACTCAGCCGGCGCGTGATGAGCCAGGAGCCGCAAGTCAACAGCCCCATGACCAGCCAGGTAAACAGAATGGTTCTGTTCAGAATCAGAAATTCCCACTGCCAGAGTGGTTCATCGGGCGACATATTCATTTAGGCTGATTTTCCTGAGAAAGTCGGTTGATCTGTTCTGATCATGCGTGTGCAAATCATGCGGGCAAGAATGAAGCCGACCAGGCAGACCGCCAGGCGTTGCCAGCGCAACGATTCATCCAGCCAGACGCCGATGAACCAGAAACCGGAAATGGCCAGACAGGTTCTGGCCAGGGCCGAAGCCAGGAATAATAAAGCGGGATGTGAAACCTTCTGCAGATTGCGAATAGTCAGCCAGAGCCCACCAAAAAACAGCGTTCCCAGAAGCATGCCGAAAGTCAGACTCGCGAACAGTTGTAACAACAGTGTAAAACTCATTTTTTTATTTCTCCTTCTTTATGGATCCATTTCCAGGCATTCAAACATCCCAGAGTGACTCCTCCAATCAGCAGCATCAAAGTCCAGGAAAACGGACCAGGCCAGCGGGAGTCGATCCACGCCCCCAGCATCGCTCCCAGTACAGCCGGGATGGTAACGGACCAGCCAATCAGACCAAACATTCCGAATCCGAACCAGATCGTATGGTGTTTTTCACGTTGTGCTTTGAGTTTTCGTGCTTCCTGCGAGGCAATCCGGTGTTCAATATGAGATTGCTCATGCAGGTGCAGGGGACCTCTCTGGAAATCGCGATTGTCGAAATCGTTTTCATTATCGGGATCGGGTTGATTATCAGACATCACTGCCGACTCCCTGTTTGACAAAGTGCCTGAGGATATCAGCTTCCAGCTTGGCGATTGCCGAACGAACGAGACGCTCTCGGTCATGCTGCGCTTCAAACTGATCAGCAACCTTCTGGCGGAGTGTGCCCAGGTCTTCACCCTGGACGGCATAAATTGTGGAAACTCGCACATCAGCTCCGGTTTTAGTGAGTATTCCGCCACCGATTCCCAGGTACCTTTCGCTGTGCAGTTCGTCCACAAACGTCAGGATGCCCGGAAGCAGGGCGGAGACAAAATCAACGTGTCGGGGCAACAGGCAAAACGAACCGTTTTCTGCTTCCGCAATCACCTTTTTGACAGGCTGGTCAATCAGAATTTCAGTGGGTAACAGAACTTTCAGATTCATGCGGTACTGCCTTTTTTCACTTCATCAATGGAACCTGTCATGTACAGAGCCCGCTCCGACACATTATAAAACTCATCATTCAAAATGCGTTCACACCCATCTAACGTTTCTTCCAGTGTAACAAATTTACCTTCATAACCGGTGAACTGTTCTGTGCTGAAAAAAGGCTGTGTCAGGAAACGTTCAATCCGGCGGGCACGATTGACAATGCGTCGGTCTTCACGCGACAGTTCTTCCAGACCCAGCATTGCGATAATGTCTTTCAAATCTTCATAGTTAGCCAGGGTTCCACGTACCGCTTGCGCTACCTGATAATGATGATCACCGACGATAGGCGGCATCAGCATTTTTGAGCTGGAATTCAACAGGTCGATGGCCGGGTACAGGCCTTCAGAGGCTCGCCTGCGGGAGAGCACGACTGATGTGGAAAGGTGCGCGAATGTATGAACTGCAGAAGGGTCGGTGAAGTCGTCTGCCGGTACGTAGACCGCCTGCACCGAAGTAATCGAACCGCTGGTGGTCGTGCAGATCCGTTCTTCCAGTTCCGCCAGATCGGAGGCGAGTGTCGGCTGATAGCCTACCCGGGAAGGGAGTTCGCCCATTAATCCGGAAACTTCCATTCCGGCCTGAATGAAACGGAAAATATTGTCAATCAGCAGCAGCACATCCTGTCGTTGATCGTCCCGGAAATATTCGGCCATGGTGAGCGCTGCATGTCCCACGCGATAGCGGGCTCCCGGCGGTTCATTCATCTGGCCGAAGACCATAATGGTGCTGTCGAGGACTCCCGCGTCCTGCATTTCGCGATAGAGCTCTTCTGCTTCGCGACAACGTTCTCCGATTCCACAAAACAGGCTGACCCCTTTGTGAGCCCCGACGACATTGTGAATCAGTTCTGTAATCAGAACGGTTTTGCCGACGCCGGCGCCCCCAAACAGGCCTGCTTTTCCACCCCGCTCCAGAGGCGAAAGCAGGTCGATGGCTTTGATCCCGGTGCTGAAAATTTCTGAACGGGGAGGGCGTTCCACCAGCGCAGGAGACTGGTGATGGATGGACCGCCAGAGTTCGGATTCCAGGGGGGGGCCGGTATCGATTGTCTGGCCGAAAACATTCAGCATTCTTCCCAGCAACGCAGGTCCGACAGGAACTTTCAGCGGATGCCCCGTGTCCAGAACCTGGGCACCGCGAGAGAGGCCTCGGGTCGAGTTCAAAGCGATTCCGCGGACCCTCTGATCGGATAGCTGGGTCAGGACTTCGATGATGATTTCCTGTTGATCGCCAGTGTGCAGTTCACTTTGCACGGGAGGTAAATGCCGGGGGAAGCTGATATCGACTACGCTCCCTCTGACTGAAAGAACCGTCCCTAAATTCCGTTCTTCTGACTCGATCAACTGCTGCATGAAATCAGGCATCCTTTCTTCCGAAGCGGGTGTCTCATAATGATCCAGCAGGAGGACGACGTTGTGTTTACTGTGGTTTGACTCTGGTATTATCTTTGACAATGAATGATTATGCGGTAGAACTCAATAGTGTGGAATTTCAATCAGTTCTCTTTTTGAGAAATTGTACCGAGTTGACTTCAATCTGGTGGATTCCCCTACCCCTGAATCGGGTTCTACCTGTATTGGGTTCCTCTGGGTTCTGGTAAAGTACCCGGGACAACTTTTAACATTCTGAATGGTTCTACCTCGGAAATGTGCTTTTCCGTTTGGTCAAATAGCAAATTTGTTGAAAACTGACTACCAGGACAGGGAGTGGCAAAATGGCGTTACAGGAGCCGTTGATTCTGTGGTTTGGTGATATTGGAATTGCCGACGTACCTTCGGTGGGGGGGAAGAACGCTTCACTGGGGGAAATGTACTGTCATTTAAATTCAGAAGGAATTACCGTTCCCAACGGTTTTGCCACGACGGCTGCTGCTTATCGTTTCTTTCTGGCTGAGACCGGACTGGATCAGCAGATCAGGGAGATCCTGCAGGATCTGGATACCGCCGACATTACCAATCTTCAACAGCATGGCCTGGAGGTCCGGCACGCGATTCTCTCTGCCGAGATGCCGACTGCATTACAGACTGAGATTCTGCAGGCATATGACAGGCTGGGTGAAGCTTTACCGGGCGGAATCGATGTCGCTGTCCGCAGTAGTGCGACCGCGGAAGATCTACCCGATGCCAGTTTCGCCGGACAACAGGAATCGTACCTGAATGTACGTGGGGCCGCTCCCTTGCTGGAAACCTGTCGTCGCTGCTTTGCTTCGCTGTTTACGGATCGGGCAATCTCCTACCGGACAGAAAAGGGTTTCGATCATTTCGACATCGCACTTTCGATTGGAATTCAACGCATGGTGCGTTCGGATCTGGCAGCTTCAGGCGTCATGTTTTCGATTGATACGGAAACCGGCTTTAAAGATGCCGTTCTGATCAATGCTGCTTACGGGCTGGGGGAAAACATTGTCCAGGGGAGTGTGAACCCGGATGAGTTTTATGTGTTCAAGCCGACGTTGAAGCAGGGTTTTCAACCGATTTTGAAAAAAACGCTGGGTTCCAAAGAGTTCAAACTGATCTACGACTCGGGGGGCGGGAAGATGACACGAAACGTTCCCGTTGATCCGGTCGACAGGAAACACTTCGCGATTACCGATGAAGAGATTCTCACGCTCAGCCGCTGGGCCATGCGGATTGAAGAGCATTACTCTTCGGTGCAGAAACGACATTGCCCCATGGATATTGAATGGGCCAAGGATGGAAAAACCGGGGAACTGTTCATCGTGCAGGCGCGACCGGAGACCATTCATGGAAACCCACAGTCGCAGACTCTGCAGACTTATCATTTAAAAAAACGGGGTCGTGTGTTGATTTCGGGGCACAGTGTCGGAGAACGTATCGGCCATGGAGTTGCCCGGGTTATCGAGAGTGCAAAAAACCTGAATGAAGTGCAACCGGGAGATGTGCTGATCACGGACCGTACTGATCCGGACTGGGAACCGGTGATGAAAATAGCAGCTGCCATTATTACCAATCGCGGAGGTCGAACCTGCCATGCCGCAATCATCAGCCGGGAACTGGGAGTACCGGCAATAGTAGGGGCAGAAAAAGCGACCACCGCAATTCTTTCGGGTCAGATGGTGACTGTCTCCTGTGCTGAAGGAGATACAGGCTATGTGTATGACGGTCAGCTGGATTATGAGGTCCAGGAAATCAACCTGGACCGCTTACCTGAAACCAGAACCAGTGTGAAAATAATTGCAGGGAATCCCAACGAAGCATTTCGACTTTCCCTGCTGCCCAGTGATGGTGTCGGCCTGGCGCGGATGGAATTTATTATCAATTCATTCATACGAATTCATCCGATGGCCTTACTGGAATACAACCAGTTAAAAGATCCGATATTAAAGGAGGAAATTGATCGGCTGACACCCGGCTACACAGATAAACCGGCATTCTTTGTGGACACTCTGGCGCAGGGGGTCGGCATGATCGCGGCTGCGTTTTATCCGCGCGAAGTCATCGTGCGGATGAGTGACTTCAAGACGAATGAATATGCCAACCTGATCGGGGGGGCGAAATACGAGCCCGAGGAAGAAAATCCGATGATCGGCTTCCGGGGGGCATCCCGTTACTATCATCCCCGTTACCGGGAGGCTTTTGGTCTGGAATGCCAGGCGATGCGCAAAGTACGCGAAACGATGGGCCTGAAAAATATGAAACTGATGATTCCTTTCTGCCGTACCGTAGCGGAAGGCAAAAAGGTGCTGGAGGAAATGGCACGCCATGGTTTACACAGGGGAGAAGACGGGCTTGAAGTTTACATCATGTGCGAAATACCCAGCAATGTCATCCAGGCGGAAGCGTTTGCAGAAATCTTTGATGGATTTTCGATCGGTTCCAATGATCTGACCCAGTTGACACTGGGAGTGGATCGCGATTCTGAAGTTGTTGCGTCAATCTTTGATGAACGGGACCCGGCCGTAATGGAGTCGCTGGCGGTTGCCATTCAACGCGTGAAAGCAGCCGGGAAAAAGATTGGTATTTGTGGCCAGGCTCCCAGCGACTATCCGGAAATCGCGGAATTTCTGGTGAAGCAGGGGATTGACAGTATCTCCCTGAATCCGGATGCCGTTATCAAAACGGTAACGCGTATCGCAGAAGTAGAAGCGGAACTGGCCTCGTGTAATTCTGTTTCAGGAATAGAAAGTGACAAACTGTTATGAAACATCGAGATCGAATGCAGCCGGAGGGGGTCGGGGAAGCGAAAAAAAAATCACACAAGCATTTGCAGTATCTACTGGATGGCCACGAACAGATACTGCTACATATTAAGGAGCTGAATCACTGGTGGAGCGAACTGGATGAACGTGGTTTACCAAAATATGGTGAAATGGGAACCCGCGTTGAAGGTTTACGGGATCTGCTCTCGAAACATTTTCGTGATGAAGAGCAGGAGGGGTATTTTAAACCACTCATGGATGAATCGCCCGGTTTCTGTATCATGGTTCCGGATTTTCAAAAAAAACATAAAGAATTCCTGAAACGGCTCGACGATTTCGGGGCACGCTTAAAGCAGTCAGAGCCTCCCTTTCAAAACTGGAATGAAGCCTTGCAGGAACTTCAGAGATTGCTGGCGGAACTGCGGGTTCATGAAAATGAGGAAATCCAGCATGTCCGCGAGGCGTTCGAAAAAGCTGCCCCCGACCAGACGAAGTAAGGAATCTGGCATTGGCCGAACTGTTTACTGGCAGCATTGTGTCCGGGTTCTCCTCGGCACTGCATTTTACGTTCTATATTCAGAAGTTCGCAGGGCGTTTCCTCTCGCCGGTCATTGTTGTATGCTCATGTCGTTCCAAGACGGCAAGTCATATTAAACTGTTGCCTGCTCATGCTGCCGGATTGTGCCGCTGCTTGAAAGTGCCTGAAATTGAAGACGGAAGAGATCTGTCCAT
Source organism: uncultured Gimesia sp. (assembly GCF_963972345.1). Classification (NCBI taxonomy): domain Bacteria; kingdom Pseudomonadati; phylum Planctomycetota; class Planctomycetia; order Planctomycetales; family Planctomycetaceae; genus Gimesia; species uncultured Gimesia sp. Next base: position 8,779 of record NZ_CAXAVM010000227.1, read on the forward strand.
GACCATACTCTATTCAGACCCGGTTTTCCTGAAACATGATACGGGAGATCTTCCGGAAAATGCCGCCCGCATTCTGCCCGCGATGAGACGAGCGAGCCAGCTTGCCATGCACGCACACTTGCGTCAGCGGTCATGGACTGAGGTCTCCGATGCGGTACTGGAACGCGTTCATTCGCAGCAGTACATTCGTTTTGTGAAAGAGTTCTGTGAACAGGGGGGCGGTCACATTGCGGAAGATACTGTTGTTTGCCCTGATTCGTACGGAGTAGCGCGAATGGCAGTCGGTGCTGTCTGCGATGCGGTGGAGCAGGTCGTTCAAGGCAAGGCAGAGCGGGCATTCTGCCTGGTGCGGCCACCCGGACATCATGCTGCCCCTGAGTCGGCGCTCGGCTTTTGTCTGTTCAACAATGTGGCCGTGGGGGCGCGTCTGGCGATTGAGGAACTGGGGCTGGAACGGGTTCTGATTGTTGACTGGGACGTACATCATGGGGATGGTACGCAGGAAATCTTCTGGGAAGATGGTCAGGTCGGGTTCCTGTCGATCCATCGTTCGTCCTTTTATCAAAATACAGGAACTGCCGCTGAAACGGGGGCCGGGAAAGGGCTGGGGACCACCTTGAATGTTCCGGTTGAATCTGGCACGTCCCGGGAACACTATTGTGAGCTGTTCACAGCGGCTGTCGAACAACTGGCCGCGCACATCAGACCCCAACTGGTGCTGATCAGTGCGGGCTTTGATGCTCATAAAGACGATCCGATCGGATCACTGGGGCTGGAGAGTGAAGATTATGCCAGGCTGACCCGGGTCGTACTTCAGATGGCAGACGTGCATGCGAATGGTCGTGTTGTGAGTGTACTGGAAGGGGGATACAACCCCGGTGCGCTGGCAGATAGTATTGAACATCATTTACTGGAAATGGCATCTACCTGAATTCAGAGAAACACTCTTCAGGCAGATCACATCACAGCAGAAATAATTAACCATGCCGATTCGGAACCTTGATAAGATATTTCGTCCCCGCAGGATTGCCGTAGTGGGAGCCAGCCAACGTCAGCTGAGTGTCGGACAGACAGTATTTCAGAACCTGATTACAGGTGGATTCAGCGGTGAGATCTATCCCGTGAATCCCCGGCATACTCAGTTAGGCGCGCATACCTGTTATCGATCAGTGCAGGAACTGCCTGAGCCCGTCGATCTGGCTGTAATCTGTACTCCTGCTCATACGATTCCTGAAGTGATTGAACAGTGTGGGAGAGCAGGCATCCGGGGAATTGTGATTCTGTCAGCCGGTTTTCGTGAAACGGGGACTGCAGGCAGAAAACTGGAACAGCAGGTTCTGAGTATTGCCAGGCAGTTCTCCGGAATGCGGATTATCGGGCCGAACTGCCTGGGAATCATGGCTCCCTACGTCAATCTGAATGCCAGTTTTGCCACGGATATGCCCCTCACCGGAAATGTGGCCTTCATCTCCCAGTCGGGCGCGTTGTGTACTGCTGTGCTGGATTGGGCCTTGCAGGAAAAGATTGGGTTTTCTCATTTTGTCTCAGTGGGGAATATGCTGGACGTCGGGATTGCTGACCTGATTGATTACTTTGCCCTGGATCAACAAACGAAGTCAATCATTCTGTATGTCGAGTCAATCACCGAAGCGCGTCAGTTCATGTCGGCAGCGCGGGCGTTTACCAAAAACAAACCGATCATTGCGTATAAAGCCGGGCGGTTTCAGGAGTCTGCCAAGGCGGCGGCCTCCCATACGGGAGCGATGGCAGGTGTCGATGCTGTTTATGAAGCGGCGTTTGCCCGTGCAGGGATCGTGCGTGTCTTTGAACTCGATGACCTGTTTGACTGTGCTGAATTACTCGCGCGACAACGACCTCCGCGTGGTGACCGCCTGGCGATTGTCACCAATGCCGGCGGCCCAGGTGTCATGGCCACCGATGCGTTACTGGCGCGAGACGGAGTGCTGGCAACGCTATCAGCAGAAACCATCGAACGGCTGAATGCGGTGGACGCGGAGCTGAAGGCACTGCGGGCGGAGCGG
>NZ_CAXAVM010000228.1:0-10797 GCF_963972345.1 uncultured Gimesia sp.
ATCTTTATTTCCAAGGAGATAGAGGACTTAAAAACAGCAGATCGCAAAGTTTAAGAAAACGAAATAGAAACGCAGTTGAATAAATAAAAGAAGTAAATGAAAGTATGAATATTCATTTTGTTGATGCGTCAAGTATTAAAAAGAGAATATTTAATCGCCAGACGTTTTAAGAGCTTGAACAGACAATAGTTTCTATCAATAATCAATAAATACGTCTGTTGTTCATTTCGTATTCGCTTTGAAGAGAGCTCAGAATAGGGCTAAAGTAACTGCGAATCTATGTGGTCAACACATTTGAAAACTACGAAGTTGACATAGAAGTCACACTAACAGTAAAGCCTTTATTACAAAAGAAAATTAAGAGAATACTGTTTTTTCAGTTCTCTGGATGATCTCGAATCATATCTCACACTGGATCTTTTCAGTTTTTCTCTTTTCAATAAATTCCGTTCTCGACGCAATTTCTGTCGTACGAGAATTTGAATATACCTATGTGGAGCTATTAACTCGATAGATTAAATCGAAGAATTGAATTTGTAGTTTGTGCTTGATTCCGCATGACACAAAGGGGCGATAAATACGGTATCAGCGGATCGATACCAGTTTGGAATTTTGTGCAAGATGTCCAATTCATATTGGAAAGGGATTTCCAACAACACGATAATAATTAAAACAAAAAATGCTCACTGTTTATTATGGAGGTAGACCAACATGCAATACTTCTATATCACGGACGATAATGCTCTTGTGCTGATACACTCTTTCGAAATACAGAAAGGGCAGCGTAACACCTTCCGAAAACCATCACTCGGAGATGATGTTTTCCATCGGGGAAGATTGCTACCTGATACTTTCAATCTATCTGCGAATGTATTAGCACAAGAAGGTCATACGATCATGATTCTTGATGAGGATTTTAACATCTATGAGTGCCTTGTAAGTAGCGTTTTTGTTTCACACGGTTACGCAAATATTAACGGCTATGTTTTTTGTCATTGGGTAGTCGACCCACAGGATCAGACTGAGGCAAAAGAAAAAATGGAACAGGCAATAAGAGTAGGAGACCAAGGTATTCGTGTTTGACTATCTCCCGGTAAAAATCAGGAGAGTAATTACACCTAATCCGATAGAAGACCATTTCCAATCAAATTTCTGGATATTAAAGCAGACCTCATGAGTACAGTTTGTAAATACCGATAATGATTGATCGGGATGATCAGAAGCTTATATGAAATTCACTGGGATAGACAGAAATGGATGCTGTGCATCTCATCGTTATGCAGTTTCAAATTCTTCCTTTTACTCAAAAAAAAGGCTGTCTCATAGGTATGGCGTACTGCCCTGTGTTCGACAACGAAGAAGTAGACAACAGCTTCAACGAGTTTAATTATTTCCCATTGGAACTTGATACGCTGGACAGGCTGACCAGCGAAATCAAAGTTACTCCATTAAGTGATTTTGTTTATCATGATCCAGATTCTTCACCGACACTCTACTTAGAAATAGAGGACGGAATTGAAACGGTAAATTTTTGATTAAACGCATAGCTGATTGCAAGGATGAGGATTTCGAATCGTTTACCAAAGAAGATATTCAAGAAGAACTTGTTCTTCTGAAAGAAACGTTGGAACCTTATTCCGATCTCAATACCCGTTTTGCAATCACGCTGATTTATTGATGCGTTGCATTCAACTTTCATCGTCGAATTGATTTGTCGCAGCTCGATGTAGGCGAGAATCATATGGGAGCTGGTGGCCCGGAACAGATAGCTTGAGTTCAATGCCCATTTCCATCTGATTAGCCAGATCTTGCAAGCATGAAACAAGAGCTGTGGAGAACTGTGGTTAGATCTGGCGTTGATAGATCACACAGACATACCTCGTTCGGATTACTTTCAAGCTTTCATGTGGTGAAGAACAGCAACAATGAGTTCACTCTTCTTCAACGGTATTTCGAGATATTCATTGCAACCTGCTTGAAACCAAGACTGTTTCAATTCATCTGAACCAAACGCTGTCATGGCAATGATTGGACCTTCATACCCAAGTTCACATATTTGTCTGGTGGATTCAATATCATCTATTTCCGGCATTTGAAAATCCATTATGATGACATCAAATAACGTCGGTGTTTTTCTTACGACATCGACTGCCGACCGCCCGCTGCACTCCAGAGTGACTTCTGCTCCTGCCATCTGAAGGAACCCAAGATAGAGACGCCCCTGATCTGGACAGTCTTCGGTAAGCAACACGTGCAGACTGTCAACAGGGGGGGCCGGTCTGAGACGAATCAGTTTCGCTGGTAGTTGCGTAAGATCTATGATCTAACGCGGTAGCCCGCCTGGTAGGGAACTGTGAGCGGACCGTGACGACTGAGTTCCTGCGTCTGAAAATCCCTTTTTGTTTGACGATTATTTCTGTCTGGTACGACGACCGAATGAAAAAGGCCATGTCGAACGGTTACTGGACTATACCAGCAGGAACTTTCTGGTTCCCGTCTCCCGGGTTGCTTCTCTGGAAGCCCTGAGCCAGTAGTTAGTGCAATGCTGCCGGAACGATCTGCAGCGTCAGTTGCGGGGACAGCCCTCCCCCAAACACAGCCTGCTGGCGGAAGAACAACGGGAGTTCCTGCGCCCCCGCATTCGAAGACTGCCGACTGAGACAGGCTCACGCCGATTCCCTGTCGCTGGTCCGCTTTGATACCAACAGTGACTCGGTCCCTCCCAAAATATGCCTACCGTCAGATCATTATCGTGGCCTCTATTGCCGAAGTGCGTCTGTTGTTTGAAGAGACGTTAACGTTAATCGCCCGGCACAAGCGGGACTGGGGGCGGGAACAGACCTGTTTTAACCCGATCCATTACCTGACTTTACTGGAACGGAAGCCGGAATGCTTTGCATATCGATGTTTTAATCTCTGCCAGGCACAAGAAACTCTTCCGATAAACCGTACAAGAAATCGGGAGGTAAAATGAGGGATTTACAGCAATTGTCCGGACAAAATACTCTTCTATTAGCGATTAAGTAGAATGGCAAACAATTCAGGTAGTGGCGAGAGAATGGAAAGACGAAGTATCAAAAGGCCTCTGATGTACATTCTGGATAGTCTGTTCGCGCAATTCGTATTTCTCTGAATTTATTTTTCTGCATTTGCTTATCGCTCCGATCAAAAACATTTTGGTCAGAAAGTGCTTCGAGGTATTCAATGCCAATTTCCGTATTCTGTAAAAAGTCCTTTCTACTCAGTATCTTATGCGGAATGGTTTTACCTCAGCTAAGCAGCGCGCAAGTCTCGGGACCTTATGTTCCACCCGCAATCGAGCCGAAACAGTCCCATTCAGATGATGATCCGGTGGGCCGGCGTTTTGTTCCTCCCCTGTCATTACCTCCCTCTCCGGCTGGTGTAGAAAGTCTGATGAAACAGCAGACTCAGAAAGAGGAAGGAGCATCAGGTCTGACTCTCGAAAGCCTGCTGTCAATGGCAATGGAGAGTAATCCAACATTAGTTCAGGCGCAACAACAGGTTCAAGGTACGCTGGGCAAGGCGATTGAGGCTGGCTTGTATCCGAATCCTACCTTCTATTACATAGCGGAACAGATCTTCGTTGATTCTTCAACAGACACTGATACACCGGGCGAATTTCAGGGAGGTGCAATACAGCAGGAATTCGTTACGGCAAATAAACGAGAGATCAGCCGACGAAAGTATCAGCAGAGAGCAAAAACCGCAGAATGGCTGGCAGTGGCTCAGCAATGGCGGGTCTGTAATGATATCCGCATTCATTTCTGGAATACATTGGGCCACCGACAAATTGTAGACATCCGGCGCGAATTGCTCAAAGCTGCTGAAGACAAATCACTGACCACGCGGGAACGCTATAACTTAGGTCAGGCCACGCGGGCGGAACTGCATCTTTCGAATGTCGCTTTACAGCGCGCTCGACTTTCCTTCCTGAATGCGGAAAACATGTACCAGAGTCAGTTCACGATTCTAAGCTCACTGGCTGGTCTGGAACTTGATCCGCAACCACTGAAAGGAAATATCAGCGAAGGAACAGAAACGTTGATTGACTTTCATACTGCTGTCGAAAAATTATATTCAGACAGTCCTGAAGTACTCGCTGCCACTGCCAAATGGCAGGCAGACTGCATTACCCTGGAACGGGAACGGGTTGAACCTGTTCCCAACATATTTGTGAAAGCAGCCACGGGATACAATCATGAATCCCGCGAGCCGGTTGCTTCGGTTCAGGTTTTTATGGAAGTCCCCATCTTTGATCGCAACCAGGGAACGATTCTGCAGGCCGAAGCGGACCTGGCTCGTCAGAATGCAGAAATCCGTCGCACAAAATTAAGACTGCGACAGGAGCTTGCCGTGCGTTATCAGAAATATTTGACAGCATTGCAGCATGTGATAGAATTTGAATCGGTCATTCTTCCAGAAGCAAAGGCAGCTTATTCAAATCAGTTGGATGCTTATAAGGAAGATCGACAGAACTGGGATGACGTTCTTAAAACTCAGCAGGAATACTACAGCCTGCGTGAGCAATACGTGCAGAATCTGATTATGTGGCGCACGAATGAAACATTGATCAATGGTTTTCTCCTGCATGGAGGGCTCAATGCAGCACCTTCTCCCACGCCGCCTGGTCATATTGATTCTGTCGCCCAGCCTCGTTAAATAGAAGAGAGGCTTCTGTATATTTTAAGACGATGACATGCTTTGAAATTTGAGCAGGAGACTATTATGTCCGACTCATCCTCCCGCCGTGCCTTTCTGAAAAAAGGAACCATGGGAACATTTGCGAGCCTCGCCGCAGGCTCCTCCAGTGTTGCCGCTTACGCAGCCGGGCAATCAACTCAGAACCCTGCAGCTTCGGGCAGATCTGCTGACAAATATGAGGTTCAGGATGAGTATGAAGGATTCTCACGTTTTCATCCCAGTCGCGGCAATGATCCAGACGGTGACTATTATATCGGGAAACGTGTACCCGGTTTTCGAAATCCAGCCGACGGTCCTGCTCCCTTTATCGCCAATGATTTAGATAAACTCCCCTGGGAAATGAAAAATGGCGCGAAGGAATTTCATCTCGTCTGTGAGCCAGTTTCCCGCGAGTTTCTTCCCGGCAACTGGATGAATGTTTATGGTTTTAATGGATCGATGCCGGGTCCCAGTATCGAAGTGACTCAGGGAGACCGGGTGCGAATCATCGTGCATAATGAGTTACCGGAAGAAACTTCGATTCACTGGCACGGCTTTGAATTACCTATTCAGTATGACGGCGCTCATACGATGACTCAAAACCCGATCAAGCCGGGAAAAACCTTCAAGTACGAATTTGACGTACATGAAGAAGGAACCTTCTACTATCATTCTCATATCCCCATGCAGGAAGCTTTTGGAATGGTAGGCTGGTTTATCGTGCATCCGCGAAAAGTCTGGGATCCCCCTGTTGATCGCGACTTCGGCGTCATATTTCAGAACTTTCGCATAGATCCCATGCAGACGGTCTCTAACAGCTGGAGTATGGACTGGAACTGGCATACCATCAACGGCCGAAGCGGACCTTATGCAACACCACTGGTCTGCAAGCATGGCGAACGGGTTCGCGTACGTATTCTGGATTTCAGCCCGGTACAACACCATCCGATACATCTGCACGGACATACTTTCTGGATTACCGGGCATGAAGGCGCCCGTATCCCCAGGTCAGCCTGGATCCCTCGCAATACAGAACTGATTGGTGTCGCGCAGGCAGCTGATTTTGAATTTATTGCCAATAATCCCGGCGACTGGATGTTTCATTGTCACATGGTGCATCACATGATGAATCATATGGTTCAGCATGTCGGGCCGCGTATGCGCGAGAATGCTGAAGTCGATCGTTACCTCACCAGCCTGGAAAATCGACCACGTGTAAAAATTCAACAGGATCCCAAATTTGAAATTCCCGGCTATCCGCAAAAGATGCAGGGAATGACTATGACCAAACCCACTATGAAAAAGCTCTGGTCACGCCGCGAAGTAAAAGGCATGCGGGCAAACGTCATGATGTCAATGGCGGGTCTGATGACCTCCGTTCGTGTTCTGCCGGAAGACCTTTATCAACGTGTAATGGAATCAGAGGAAGAGATTCCGAAAGGATCTATTCTGAAGGAAATCGTCAAACGCTTTGGCACAATTGAGGATTATGAACCGGCGCCTCTCGATGCCATGCAGAAGATGCTGCATGATGACTGATACGGTCTCGGCAATCAACTCCAGATCGCGTTAGCTGTTGGTCTGCAACAGATTTCTAGATGACTTATCTTGAACATCTCCTAGGCTGAACCGGAGATACGGTGGAACAATCATCCTACCCGTAAGCTAGAAAGAAAACACTGACTCTATTGGATCATGAAGAGTCATCTGAGATGAAAACAGAGAAGCTGACAGAGTGAACCGTTGTGAGAATGATCTGCCAGGCCTTTCTCGGCCTGACTTAATTTCTTTCTTCTTTCCACAAAAGGAGTAGCAAAGATGCCATCTTCAGATTATCACTCTACTACATGACTACAAGTAGTAGGAAAATGGGATAGTTATCTTTAGGTGCGCGTGATCCACGGTCTCTACTACGACAGAATGGCGTCCTTGTAACTCAGTATGAATCTTCGGAACCGATTCGAATGATTTGTGTACAATCGAAACTCGTCTCTGCTAATTTTGGTTCCTTATCCTCAATAATTTTTGATAAGGAAAATTACAGCTCCCCTGGATCCCACAAATTCCAGAAAGAAAAAAGCGTCTGTTGACGAATCAGTCTGGTTGATTGGCGATCAATCAAACACATGCTGCGAATAAAAAACGGGAAGCATGTATGAAAAGCTGACAGATTTATTCAGTGATAACATTTTCCATAAACAGAGTTGCAGTAGGGGCTGGTGGAGATGAATGATGGCGTTAGAAAGAAGGACGTTATATTTGCTCTTGTTTTTACAATTCCACAATTTCCTATACGGCACGATTGAAGCACTTTATTGCTCCATGACTTTTAAGACATCATTTGTGGTATGACCATCATTTTCCTGACTGTTGAATCTCGTTATTTTCTCAAAGTCACCCCGCATGGCTTTTAAGGCGTACCGCTCCATTTCAATTTCTAGCTGAGTCCGAAAACCAAGCCGCCGAAATATCGGCATCGGCGGGCACCAGCCTTGAATCGCATGTTGAAGCTGGAAACCTGCCACTACCGCAGGCAATGCAAAAAAACGACGATTCACGAAGGCGCCAAGACTCAAACCAACCAGTGCGGCTGTGCGGCATTTGCTTCAAGACTCCGTTCGATATCCCATTCCTGGTCCAGTTCTTTCAAGCGCCGTTCAATTGTCTGATCATCGGTAACACCATAATGGGCTAAATTCTGCTCAATCTGATGGCGAATTCGTTGATTGATATCCTGGGCTGTATGCTGAGACACCCTTTCAGCGGTGGTAGGAATCACATTCATTTTAATTCTCCTTATCGAAAGTAATCGCTTATTTACCTGGATAGAGACAATATTTATTCACTTTTATCTGTTGCCCCTATCATCTGCTCCACAAAAATAATCAGAGGTATGAAAGATTATTTTCTGGGGCAGCATCTTGTGTCATTGGAGGTTAAAGTGCCGGAAAAGTTTCATTAGATGCTTGGCAAATTATGTGCCGTCATCAATGATGAAAACCAATGGCAACCACTAATGAGAGAGGTTGACAGTGAGATAGACCGCTTTTTCAGTATGCTTCAACCGAGCGATCAGGAGAACCCAGATTCCTCAGAGTAGTGAATGGCACATAATGTGCGTCGTCAACGGAAGGCGTGTGGACAATTTATGTGGTCGAGTGTCTGCTGCAGGATATCAGCGAGAAAACCCGGACCTTGATCATGCTGGTATCAGTAGCGACGATGTCGTTGAATTTCTACTGTTTTGAGATGTTGCAGTGCAGCGCCGTAATGTCGCACCCTCACTGGCGGCGAGTGGCATAGCTTAGGTCTAAGGAGAACGATCATGAATTCAGATTTTGCAGGGTATTGGATCTGTCGACGTATTTTGCTGCTGTTAGTGCTGCTGTTGGGGCTGATTGCTGGCGGTTATGTCCTGGAGCCAGTCGTGTACGCGCAGAATCCACAGCAGGCGGATGACGCGGCGGGAAAATCAAAGCCGAAGATGGAAATGAGTTGCCCGATGATGATGGGGCTGAAAGGCGTCGCTCTCTATGCCGACAGTCCGACGTTGCTGATGGCCCGGGCGGAGGAACTGGAATTGAATGAGGCACAAAAGAAACAACTGGAGGAGATCGCCAGATCGGCACGTAAGCAGGCGCGCGAAATTCTGACAGCGGAACAGCGCGACGCTTTGAAAAAGCTCCCCGAGGGGCGTATGTCGATGATGCAAATTGCAAAGATGCAGATGAAGGAGAGAAAGAGCGGAGAGGACTCCAGGATGATGTGCCCGATGTGCAGAAAGATGATGCAGGAAATGGATCTGGAGACAGACCATTAGGCAATTAACCTGAAATTACTGTCCCTGTTAACAATAACATGCCGCCAAGAGGGAGTCATGAGTAACGAGCCAGAAAATAAGTCAGAGAATGCAGAGGTTCAGAATAATCATGGAGGTCATGATCATGGCCGTATGGGAATGCGCGGCGTCACGCGACCGATGGAAATGCACCAGCATCATTCCGGCGGTGAGTCGGAAGAGGACGGTCATCAGATGGATGATGCTCACCGTAGGAAAATGCTTACCATGCATCATGAGCAGACGCTCTGGATCTACTGGACGATTCTGCTCCTGGGAGCATGGGTAATGCTTTCGCCGCTGACGTTCAGTTACGGCAAGGAAGTTGTTGCTCCCAGCGGCGAACGAGGTGTCTGGCTGAGCGATGGCCTGCATACCAGTCTGCGGGTCTCGCTGATGACCTGGAGTGATCTTCTCAGCGGGGCGCTGCTGCTCATCTTCGGCTGGAGAACATTGCGGCCGAACCGGCCGATCAGCCTCTGGATTTGCTGTTTTATAGGGATCTGGCTTTCCATGGCGCCCGTATTATTCTGGGCGCCGTCGGCGGCAGCATACCTCAACGGCACTCTCATCGGAGCCCTGCTGATTGCGCTCACGATCCTGATCCCCGGCATGCCCAATATGATCATGTACATGCAGATGGGGCCGCCCACACCGCCCGGTTGGAGTTATAACCCTTCGAGCTGGCCTCAACGCTGGATCATGATCGTCACGGGCTTTGCCGGCTGGCTCGTCTCCCGTTATCTGGCGGCATTCCAGCTGGGCTATATTGATCACGCTTGGGATCCGTTTTTCGGTGAGAGTACAAAACGAGTACTCAACTCGAGCATGTCACATACCTGGCCGCTTTCAGACGGTGCATTGGGCAGCCTGGCCTACACATTTGAATTCCTTATGGGCTATATGGGAAGCCCAACCCGCTGGCGCACCATGCCATGGATGGTGGCGTTCTTCGGCGTTCTGGTGATTCCGCTCTGGTTGACACATATCTTTCTGGTGATCTCGCAGCCGGTGGTAGTGCATCACTGGTGCACAATGTGTTTGCTGGCAGCGGCCATCATGCTGCCGATGATACCGCTCGAATTCGACGAGGTCATCGCCATGGGACAGCACATGATCCAGGCGAAACGCCGGGGCGATCATAACGGTTCGCTGTGGCGGATCTTCTGGATGGGGGGCTCGGCAGATGGTTGCACGGCTGACGAACGGTCGCCGCAGATGGTCGAATTTGCAGAACGGCCGTGGCAGGTGTTCAAGGCTTCGATCTGGGGCATGAGCTTTCCCTGGACGCTCTTGATTTCGTCTGGGTTGGGACTGTGGTTGATGTTCAGCCCCGCCGTTTTCGGGATCGACATCAAATCCGCCGCTGCGGACGTCGCGCATCTGGGCGGCGCTCTGATCCTCACGGTATCTGTGGTGTGCATGGGAGAGGTGGTACGTAGCGGACGCTTTCTCAATGTGCTGCTGGGATTGATTGTGGCACTGGGGCCGTGGCTGTTGAGCGGTGAGAATGCCAGCTACTCCGCCGCGAGTTCAGTTGCCGGTGTGATAGTAATGATCCTCGCGTTTCCCCGTGGTCCGAAAAGAGAATCATACGGTATGTGGGAGCGCTATGTACGTTAACTGTGAAGAAAGTTAGGTGTCAATATGAACCTGCCGATCCCGGAACTCTGGGAAATCCATCCTATGTTGGTGCATTTTCCAATTGCCCTGCTTCTGACGGGAGTGGTCATGGAATTCCTCTCTCGCAAACGGCCTACGCTTACTATACCGGCAGCTGGTCTGTTGGTGACAGGTGTCGTTTTCGGCTGGCTGAGCGCTGCGGCTGGACTGCTGAGTTTCTACACCGTTCCCGCTCATACGAAACAGGCGCATGTATTGATGTGGTGGCATCTCGGCTTCGCGGTATTGACTCTTTTGCTCTTTACGTGGATTGCAGTCAAACGCTGGAAAGCACGACAGGTCTCAGCGCGCCATCTGCTTCTTCTGGCCAGTTTGTGCGGCGCAGCGCTGCTGGTCGTGACCGGTTACCTTGGCGGCATGATTGTCTATCACGGCGGGGCAGGTATTCAACCGGATCTCTTATCACCGGAGATTCGCACCGGGCATCATCACGGAGATTCCGGGCAGGAGGCTACTTCTGGAAAACAATCTGGGAACGACCACGAACGTGCACGGGGAGAGGGGCAGCATGAGCACTAGTCCCAAGACAAGCGACCTTGTTTGCCTGAATAATAAGAAACACCCGAAATCCCTGC
>NZ_CAXAVM010000229.1:0-10758 GCF_963972345.1 uncultured Gimesia sp.
CGTTTCCGCTACACGTTGTACACGGTGTCCGCCACTTTCAAACTGCAAGCGGTGATACGCGCCTTCACCGGCAATGGAATAGGTGACTTCCTTAATGCCCCCCAGTTCGGTGGCACTCAGATTCAAGACTTCTGTTTTCCAGCCCCTTTGTGCTTCTACATAATGCATGTACATATCGAAGAGTTCCCGGGCAAACAGAGCCGCTTCGTCGCCGCCGGCACCCGCGCGAATTTCCATGATCAAGCCGCCACGCGTGATGGAATCACCGGCGACCACCAGGTCTTCGAGCTCTTTGGTATGCTTCTCGTGCTCTTCGTAGAGTTCGTCGAGTTCCTTCTGCGCATATTCTCTGGCAGCCGGATCAGACTCTTCTTCCAGCATTTCCTGGGCGACTTCGATGTTTTCGGCACGGTTATTATACTCGCGAACTGCTAACGCAACTTTCGCCAGGCCGCCGTACTCACGCTGGATTTCAACCAGCTTACTGGTATTAGCCAGAACTTCCGGATCCTGGAGTTCTTTTTCCAACTCCTCATAACGATCCAGTTTTACCTGCAGGGTGGGAAACTTCATTTACCCGAATCCACGATAAGCCTGTCTGTGGTGTTCGGTTTGCCGCTTCACACAGTGTGGAAGCACAAACCCAGACATAAAAAATAGAAAAGAGACGACCATGCATCAAACGAGGCTCATACGGATCGTCCGTAGAGCCTCAGTTTATGACAATAAATAATTGTGCTACTCTTCTTCTTTTTTGTTCGCTTCTTCTGCACCTTTGCGTTTGTCCCAGTTGTATTTCTTCTGGAATTTTTCCACGCGACCGGCACTGTCAACAAACTTCATCTTACCGGTGTAGTAAGGATGAGATTTAGAGCTGATTTCCACTGCCACCAGGGGGTAGGTGTTTCCGTCTTCCCATTCGACTGTGGCTTTGGAAGTGGCTGTTGACTGGATGAGGAATGAATCACCTGTTGAAGTATCCTTAAAAACAACAGGGTGATAATCGGGATGAATGTCTTTTTTCATTTTCTCAGCTTCTTTATTACCTGAAAACCTTAAATCGATTTCACAGACTGTCCGCTGCCAGTCTTGTGGATCGGGACTCCGAAAGCACTTCTTGCCGTGTGCTGTCCCTGACTCTGCTTTATTACCGATGCCGGGCATCGAACTGCTTTGCCGGAATGACCTCTCAAACGTAATCGTTCGAGTACTCAGATTCCTAAAATTAGAAAACAAAACAGCTTATAGAAATCTCTGCTTTACGAAACATCACAGTTTACGTTCCTCTGCACGAATGAGCAAGCGCAAAGGCAGATTAGATCAATTCACAGCAACTCATTATATAGCAACAACATACAATATTTCAAGACCTTCTGATTTCAAACAATTCAGCCAATTTTTCAGAATTTCCTGATCTGGACTCTATTCTCAACGCGCCTCAATGAAATTATCTGGAATAGACCTGTCCCTAACAGGAGGCAGTGCTGCTTCGGGACTCTCCTATTGGAAAATGGCGATTGGACTCTGTATCTGTTTTGAAAATCAAATGTTAAGTAACTTGGCGTGTCGCCAGGGACTGTTTAGAGTTAGATAAAAACAAGAGACCACATTCCCTGTCACCCCAATTCGCTCAGGAATATCATCATGGATCACCCTTTCAACTGGAACAGTCAGAACCTGACCCATGGCTGGCAGCGGGGAGTCACCGCTTTTTATTATGGTCTGGGCTTTTCAGATCAGGATTTCGACAAGGCTCAGATCGGGATTGGGGTGCCGTTACTGGATGGTAATCTTTGTAATGTGCATGCATACGATCTTGCGAAAGAAATTGCCCAGGGATGTCAGTCCGCAGACATGATCGGCCTCCCGTTTGGAGTTCCCGCCGTAAGTGACAACATCACCCAGGGACAGGAAGGAGGCAACGCCAGTCTCCCTTCACGGAATATGATCGCGAACGCAGCGGAATGCGTCGTGAGCGCACACTCATATGATGCCCTGATTGGTCTGCACAACTGTGACAAAAACGGACCAGGCTTCGCCATGGCGCTGGCGCGACTCAATTATCCGGGCCTGGTTGTCAGTGGAGGCAGTATCATGCCGGGCTGCCACAAAGGTCAGGACATTTCAATCCTGGATGTTTACGACTCACAGGCTGCTGCCGCAGTCGGGGCGATGGAACAGGAAGAAGCAGAACAGATATTGAAAACCGCCTGCCCCGGACCAGGCGGGTGTGGGATCGCCGCTTCCTTCAATACCTGGGGGATCGCGCTGGAAGCCATCGGACTGATGCTGCCATTCAGCAGTTCGACTCCGGCCATTGATAATGCAAAAAAAACGGAATGCCTGAACGTCGCCTCTGCCGTGCGAAACCTGCTGCAGAAGAATATCCGGCCGCGCGACATCCTGACCCGAACAGCATTTGAAAATGCAGCCGCCACCATCGCAGCCGTCGGTGGATCTACGAATGGCATCCTGCATCTACTCGCGCTGGCACGAGAAGCAGGCGTCGATTTTCATCTGCAGGACATCCAGCAAATCCTGCGAAAAACGCCTGTTTACTGCAGCTTTGCACCGCGCGGCAAAAAAACCATGGTCGATCTGCATCACCTGGGTGGCACACCGGTTCTCATGAAACATCTGCTCAAAGCAGGCATCATCGACGGAAGTTGCCTGACGGTGACAGGAAAAACAATCGCAGAAAATCTGGCAGACATCGGCGATGTTCCCGCCGACCAGGAACTGATCGCCCCGCTGGATCAACCTTACAAAACCTACGCCGATATGCAGGTATGCTTCGGCAACCTGGCACCGGGAGGAATCGTCTTTAAAGTCTCCAGCATGCAGGAATCACACTTCACAGGCACCGCCCGTTGTTTTGATGAAGCAAAGGGTGTCGTCGATGCCGTTGAGGCCGGTAAGATCAAACCTGGCTGTGTCATTGTATTACGTAACCTCGGCCCCGTCGCATCCGGCATGCCGGAAGTACTGGTCGCGACAGCTGCCCTGACCGTGCCGGAACTTGATGGCAAAGTCGCCTTTATCTCTGACACCCGTGTGTCCGGCGTCTCACACGGTGCCATTGGCGTACACTGTTCTCCGGAAGCAGCCGTCGGTGGTCCCATCGGGCTGGTCCAGGATGGTGACCCGATCTCATTTGATCTGCTCAAAGGTGAAATCAGCGTTGATATTTCCGACCAGGAATTACAGCAGCGTCGTGAACGTTATAATCTCAAACCCGTTAAACATTCCCGCGGCTACCTGGCTGATTTTTCAGCAACCACCTCACAGGCCCATCATGGCTGTGTGAGTAAAGCCCTGCTGCCGGATTGCGAATAAACCCGGAACCCCCATTCAACAAAAGGGAACCAGAACATATGACAGCCCCCGAATCCTTTCCAGAGGACCTTTACCAGACATTAGCAGACTTTCAGCAGACTCATCTCCTCGCCTGGTGGGATGAACTGAATGAAAGAGAGCGGTCCGAACTGTTGGCACAGATCCAACGCATCAACTTCGCTCAGATCCAGCGGCTGTATACTCCCGATCCCTCCGCGAAATCAGAGGAATCGCCGGCTCAGAAAGCAGAACGTGCTACCCGCCCTGCTACCGTGGTTCGACTGGAAGATCGCAAGTCCGCTCCGACTGAGTCAGAAAAAGCAACTGCGCAAGGCAATCAACTGCTGGCAGCAGGCCGAGTCGGTGCGATCCTCGTTGCGGGCGGCCAGGGTTCGCGCCTGGGGTTCAGCCATCCTAAAGGCATGTATCCCATCGGACCTGTCAAACAGACCTCGCTGTTTCAGATTCTGGTCGAACAGCTACGGGCCCGCGCACGCCAGGCAGGTCAGCCGATCTCCTATTTCATCATGACCAGTGATGCCACTCACGAGGAGACCGTCGAATATTTCCAGCAGCATCAGAATTTTGGACTGTCCTCAGACGATCTCTACTTCTTTAAACAGGGTACGATGCCCGCCGTGGATGCGGAATCGGGGCAGATCCTGCTCGAGCAGAAACACTACATCGCTGTCAGTCCGGACGGACATGGTGGCATGCTGGCAGCACTGAAAAACAATGGTATGTTTGATGTGATGCGCGAAAAGGGCATCGACACACTCTATTATCACCAGGTCGATAACCCGACCGCCATCGTCTGTGATCCGGAGTTCCTGGGCTATCACCAGAATGCGAACGCCGCTGTCTCCGTGAAAGTGGTCTCGAAACGATCCCCTGATGAAAAAATGGGGGTCGTCTGCGACGTGGATCAGAAAACCCAGATCATCGAATACAGTGACCTGCCGGATTCGATTGCCGAGCAGACAGATGAGGCTGGCAACCTGTTGCACTGGGCGGGCAGCACAGCGATTCATATTTTCAATCGGGATTTCCTGGAACAGATCGCCAACGACGATGCGCGGCTTCCGTTCCATCAGGCGAATAAAAAAGTGCCGTTTATCGATGCATCGGGTTCTCAAGTCGCTCCTGAAGAACCCAATGCAATCAAATTTGAGCGGTTCATTTTTGATGTGCTGCCTGAAGCTGATACCGTACTGGTCTATGAAACGGATCGATCGCGTGAGTTTAATCCCGTCAAAAATGCAGAGGGCCAGGATTCTCCCCGGACAGCCCATGAGGCACTCAACCTCATCTTTTCCGACTGGCTGCAGTCTTGTGGTGTCAAACTTCCCGCTGATGCCATCGTTGAGATCAGCCCGTTATTTGCCGTGGATGAAACAGAGCTAAAACAGAAAATCTCAGTCGATACGCAATTTACATCTCCCCTGTATCTGGGAGAATAGCAGGCTGCTGCTGAATTGATACACTCAATTCCTGCGAACATTCAGGTAGAACACACTTCCCTTCCGGAGAAACAGGCTTCATGCTTCATACAGTTGTCATGGCGGGTGGCAGTGGAACCCGCTTCTGGCCTCAAAGCCGCAAAGCGATTCCCAAACAGCTGCTCAAACTCGTGGGCCAGCAGACCATGATCCAGGAAACCGTTGCGCGCTGTCGCGAACTTTCAGAGGCGCAGCAAATCTGGATCGCCACGAACAATACGCTTACACCTGAAATCAAACTCCAACTCCCTCAGTTGAGCCCGGACCAGATCCTGGTCGAACCGGTACCTCGAAATACTGCCCCCTGTATTGGCCTGGCAGCGATCCATCTACTGCACGTTGATCCCGAAGCCATCATGCTTGTGGTCTCGTCCGATCATGTAATCCAGCCGGAATCAGCTTTCGTGAATACCGTCAGACAGGCGGTAAAACTGATTGAAGCCGAACCGGATACCCTTGCGCTGATCGGCGTCCCCCCGGCTTATCCCGCCACCGGGTACGGCTATATTCAAACTGGATCCGCCATCGCAGCGAATCTGCCGGGCTTGAGCGTCAAAGAATTCAAGGAAAAACCAGACCCCGAAACCGCGCAGCAGTATTGTGACAGTGGTGACTATCTCTGGAACTGCGGAATATTCGCCTGGAAAGCGCAAACGATACTGAAGGCGATAGGTCAATTTGAACCGGAAATGCACAACCAGTTGAGGGAGATCGCCGCCGTCATCGATTTGCCGCAATATACTGAAACACTGGAACGCACTTTTCCTGACATGAAATCCATTTCCATCGATTATGCAGTTCTCGAGCACTCCAGGAAACATCTGGCTGTCATTCCAGCTGAGTTTGAGTGGGACGATGTCGGCAACTGGAACACGCTGCAGAAATATTTCCCCACCGATGCCGATGGCAATACCGTATTGGGACCACACTGCGGCCTGCAAACCTCCAACAGTATTATCCGAACGACAGACGATCATCTGATTGCGACATTCGGTGTGGAGAACTGCCTGATCGTACACACGCCCGATGCCACATTGATTGCGCCGAAAGATGATGAATCCGCGATCAAAAAACTCGTGACCCTGATCGAGGAGCGCGGCTATGAACAATACCTCTGAAACCGGTCAACCGTTTGAAGTGGAATTCCCTGCAGAGGGACGGTTGCTGGGACTCGACTATGGCACGAAACGGGTCGGTATTGCGATTTCCACCTTCGAACAGAATATCGCCAGCCCGCTGGATAACTACAACCGACAAAGCCCCCAACAGGATCAGAAACACTTCACAAACATCATCACAGAGTATCGATGCAAAGGCCTGGTTGTGGGCCTGCCCGTGCATATGAGTGGTGATGAAGGGCAAAAAGCCAGAGAAGCACGCCAGTTTGGTAACTGGGTCAGCCAGTTCGCCGAGATCCCCGTCTGTTACTGGGACGAACGCTATTCTTCCGCAGCGGCAGAAGAGATTCTGGTCAACATGAATATGAGCCGCAACAAACGGAAGGCCTACCTGGACAAACTCGCTGCCCAGATCATTTTGCAATCCTTTCTCGACAGTCAGGATCGCACGCAGATTCCCGGATCTTTTTGAACCGTTTTCGTCCGTGATACGGTATAATGAAAACAGTGCGGCTGTAAGACACGTACTCATTTTCCCGAACTACCTGAATTCGAATCCAACCCAATGACACAGATGCCCCTGGATCGTGAAGAATATATCGAACAGACTTACTTCTTTCGCAATTACCGTGAAAGACTGGAAGATGCGATCCCCTCCCAGGTCGTTCTGGCAACGATCTATGAAGAAATTCTGGCAACGACCAAACTGCCGATGGCGATTGACTTCCTCAAAGGAGAGTTAATGCTCACCGGACGTATCTCCGATGGAATGCAGAAACTCGCACACTATTTCACGCCATTTCAGACTTACATCATGAAAAATGCGGAAGCTGATAAGTCCAGATTCGATCAGAAAATTGCTTTGAAAATCCTGGAACGTGAAGCCAAATATCGCACCGAATCACCCAGCAGCGCAGGAATGTTTATCTATCAGTTCGAATGCATTTCCCGCAACCGCCTGGGATACCATCATGGTCTGGAAGCCATCTCCCGGGATACCCAATACAATACTGACTGGTCTGAATGGATCCGCAAGCTGAAACAGCAGCTGGGATCTGTTGATTTTGCACAGCTGATTTATATGCGTTCACAACATTTTGTTGATGAACAGCGCAGACGCCCGGGTAATGCCGAGTTCGAGCCTCGGTATCCGGTTTTATTCAGTAGTCAGGATGGACGGATCGCCAAAGCCAATCTCAATCGTGATCCCTTATACATGTTCGGGGCTCTGCAACGTCAACTGGGCTATCCTGAAGTCCCCAGAAATCAGCCTCAAACGGGTAAATCGGTGTTCCACCCTGCTCTGGAAGCCCGATTACATAAAATTGAAGCGCGATTGCAGTTGATTGATTCAGAACTGAAAGGGAATTTAGACTTGAACCAGTTTATGGTCAAAGATGCAAAATTTGAAAACCTCGACCCTCAATAGTATTCACATGTATCATTTTCAGGCAATTCTGGAATTCAGACTTGTCAATCCAGCTGTCAATCCCCTACCATATGTTTAGAGGATATCCCGTTTTACTGTAGCGTCACCAAAGCCGTGTGGCCCGAGTCTAGCTGACAGAATGACGCTCTGATTCAATGTGATATGCTCTAACAAAAGCCTGTTAAACCAGGCAATAGATCCCCCAGCCTCCTCAGCCGGAAAAGTTGAGGGATTCATACAAAGTTAACCTGTTGTCTTTGTGAAATTCAAACTCAGGAGGTAACATCCCACCAGCTGAACTTGACGTTCCCACCTTAATTTCAAAGAAGAAACGCCTTATTTTCCCACCCCTTCCCTACACCCACCTTATGTAGGAACTACAGAAAGGCTCAACGATGTCTACAATGTCTATCGAAGCGCCAGAAGCGCGCTCCAGCTATGCATCCACAACCTCTGTCGAATCTTATGCCCTGTCTGCGATCAGAATGTTAGCGTGGACCCTGGGTGCAATCGTTTTCTGTCTGGCAATGGTTGACTTTTATGCCCAGGCTTACGCACATGAAACGGAGCTGGCTTTACAACATGCTCAGAACGAATTGCTCGATCAGAACAAAGATCTGCGGATGTCTGATGTCAATAAATACATCAACGGCAAACCGACTGTGCTGACGCGACCTGCCGATAACCATACCCAGATGTGTAAAAAGATGAAGCAGTATACCTGGAAAGGATTCTTTAAAGATTACTCGATTTCCGTCTACATCGGCCTGGGAGAAAATCCTTCGATTGATTTTGTTCACGGCCCGGGAGAAATAATTGAAGACCTTCCCACCCATACCCTGGGAAAAGCCCTCTAACAAGAGCGACTGAACTCAGATTCTTTCGACACTGGTTGAACATCAGCCTTGAGCAGACTATAACGTCTGCTTGAGGCTTTTTTTATTGATACTGCGAATGTCTTCTCCAGAGCACAATACGTAATTCGGCAAGAAAGAAATATGGAAACGATCAAAGGGCACCTGTACGACTACCCCAAATATTACGATCTCATTTTTGGAGATGACTGGAAAGCCGAGTTTGACTTTCTGCAAAACTGCTTTGAAAAGCACGCCACACGGAAAGTGAAACGACTGTTTGAGCCCGCATGTGGAACCGGGCGTCTGCTGATCAAACTGGCCCAGGCGGGCTATCAGGTTTCGGGAAACGATCTCAATCAGCATGCAATCAAATATTGCAATGACCGACTCGAGCGTTTTGGCTTCCCCCGTTCTGCTGTTCCAGGAGATATGTCGGACTTCAAACTGAAAAAACCTGTCGACGCTGCCTTTAATACCATTAACAGCTTTCGCCATCTGCCTTCCGAAACCGCAGCTGAAAACCATTTGAAATGTATGGCTGATGCGATTGTGTCCGGCGGATTGTATATTCTGGGATTACATCTGACTCCCACGGTGGGAGAGCCGATGCAGAGTGAAAGCTGGTCGGCCCGACGCGGAAACCTGCAGATCAATTCACATATGCAGTCAATCTCCACAGACTTGAAGAAACGGAACGAGCACCTGGAGATGACGTTTGACGTCTACACACCCTCGCGACAGTTTCAGCTGTTTGACACGATGGACTACCGCACGTATACCGCGCCGCAATTTAAAGCGTTGCTGAAAAAAGTCCCTGAATTCGAAGTCGTGGAGATGTACGACTTCATGTATGAAATGGACTTTACGATCGAACTCGATGCACAGACTGAAGATGTTGTCTTTATTCTGCGCAAGAAGTAATCGTCAGTAACCGGGCTTATCCTTCTGTCCGCGATTCGACTGTCGGCAGCACGCGTGTGCCAATATTTTCGCCGGCCACTGCTTTTTCGATGTTTCCGGTTTTGCGGAAGTTGAACACCAGGATCGGGATCCCGTGCTCCATACAGTGATGCAGTGCCTGGGCATCCATCACCTGCAGATTCTTATGCAGTACATCCTGGTAACTGATCTCGGAAAAACGAACCGCATGCGGGTTTTTCTCTGGATCATCAGAATAGATGCCGTCCACCTTGGTCGCTTTGAGTAGAATATCCGCGTCAATTTCACGGGAACGCAAAGCTGCTGCCGTATCCGTCGTCACAAAAGGACTACCGGTTCCAGCAGCCAGAATCACCACGCGCCCTTTCTGCAGATGACGAATGCACCGTCGGCGAATAAAGGGTTCTGCTACCCCTTCCATGCGAATTGCCGTCTGCAGACGTGTCGCCACGCCCGCGTTTTCCAGGGCATCCTGCAGGGCGAGACCGTTAATCACAGTCGCCAGCATGCCCATATAATGGGCTGTGGCTGGATTGATCGAACCGCTGGAAGAGGAAAACTGCTTGCCTCGTAAAATATTGCCACCCCCACAGACGATGGCCAGCTGGACTCCGGAATCGACCAGTCGTTTGATCTGGCCGGAAATCGACTCCAGCTCAGACATGCTGATGCCACCTTCTCCATCGCGGCAGAAAACCTCCCCGCTTAATTTGAGTAAAACACGCTCATAGGCAGGCTTAAGCAAAGGGGCGGGAGAATCGTTCATCCGTGGTATCCTCAAAAGTCGGTCTGGAGATGATTGTAAAAAGGAGCACTCAGCGTCGATATAGAAAAAAACGCACGCGCACTGAATGAGTACGCATGCGTCACAGTTTTAAATGCTTAACCGCCAATTGCACAACGGGTAAATGAGACTGCTTCCAGTCCTTTTTCAGCTAATGCCTGGCTGACAGTCTTGGAATCATCAACCGCGTAAGGCTGATAAACCAGTACGCCCTGTTCGACAAAAAACGTTTTCATGCGGCCATCAACAATTTTTTCGATAATGTTATCTGGCTTGCCGGTCGCTTTGGCTTCGGCAATCAGACGATCGCGTTCTTCCTGGACCACAGCGGGGTCCAGTTCTGATTCATTGACGGCAACCGGTTTCAGAGCAGCAATATGCATTGCCACGCCACGAAGCAGTTCGGGATCTGCCGTTTCACCTTTTGCCTGCAGCAGAACGCCGGTTTTTCCATCATGGTGCACATAGCTGCCAGTTGGTCCCGAGGAGCGGGCGATTCGAGTGACGACAATCTTTTCACGGATCTTGTTTAACATATCCATGAAGTCATCATTCAGAGTTTTGCCGGGTGTCTTTTCGGAAGGCAGCGCCAGCAGACCTTCGACTGTATTGACTTCCGGATTGGCAATCAGTTGCGCGACACAGGCATTGGAGAAGTTAACCAGGTCTTCTCCACTGGCAACAGGAGCTGACTCGCAGGCCACTTCCAGCATCACTGTTTCTGAACCATCTTCGTTGGACAGGACGGTAATCCGACCTTCTGAAGTGGCATTGTCGCTTCGCTTCAGTTGGATCT
>NZ_CAXAVM010000230.1:0-10679 GCF_963972345.1 uncultured Gimesia sp.
GAGCTGCTGATTGGTGTCGTCGTGGGAAACGTCGGCTTCTGGCTGGGGCTGCCCTTGTTCATCATGGTGATGCATTTGGGCGAGGTCCTGCCCTTGTTCAACGAAGTCTGGTTGACAGGTAGTTCCGTGGCGGATGCCGCCAGCAAGATTTTCTCCGAGCCACAATTGGCAGAGGGCGGCAGCGCGCGTCGACTGGTCGACATCATGACTGGCCCGGAAGGACCTCGTTATGTCGCTATGGCCTTCGCGCTGTGGCTGTTTTCCGAATTGGGCGTGATCCTGCTGCTGTTCACGGTCGGCTTGGAATCGAAAATCAACGAGATGCTGAAGGTTGGCTGGCGGGCATTGATGGTCGCCAGCGTCGGCGTTGTCTCACCATTCGTGTTGGGACTATTGATGGGCATGTGGCTCTTGCCCGACGCCGGATCGATGGTCCACATCTTTCTCTCGGCCACGCTTTGCGCAACTAGTGTCGGCATTACAGCCCGCGTGTTTCGCGATCTGGGCAGATTGCAAACACGCGAAGCCAAAATCATTCTTGGAGCGGCAGTGATTGACGACGTGCTGGGACTGATCATCCTGGCGGTGGTCGTCGGCATCGCCTCGACGGGACAGATTGACGCGCTGGAAATCAGCCGCATCTCGCTATTGTCTATTCTGTTTCTTGGATCAGTACTCTTGTTTGGTGGAAGGATCGTCGGCTGGCTCATCCCGTTTTTTGCGATGCTGGAAAAACACCACGTTAAACTGCTGTTTCCCTTGGCCCTGGCATTCCTGCTGGCGTGGGCTGCCAGTGCCATCGAATTGGCGCCGATCGTCGGCGCGTTCGCGGCGGGCTTGATCCTAAGCGAAGAGCATTTCAAGAAAGTTTCCGGGCACGCGACGATGGAAAGTCTGATCGCTCCTCTGGAAAGAATCTTCGCGCCAGTCTTTTTCGTGCTGATGGGCATGCAAGTCAACCTACTATCGTTTCTTGATCCCACGACCCTTTGGCTGGCGTTGGCGTTCAGCTTCGCCGCGATTGTCGGCAAGCTGGTTTGCGGCTTGCCTGCCGGCCGTAGCAGCGACCGCTGGTCGATCGGCCTGGGAATGATCCCGCGCGGCGAAGTGGGGCTAATCTTCGCCAGCATTGGCAAGGGCTTGGGAGTCGTCAGCGGCTCAGTCTTTTCCGCCCTGGTCGTGATGGTTATCGTTACGACCTTAATTACACCGATCTCCTTAAAGTGGTCACTATTTCGTCGTCCCTGAAAAAGTCGCTGTGGTTTCGACGGTTGAACTATCCCAACTCGTGGCTATTAAATTGGCCTCAGAATGGTGCCGGATCGAGTCGCTGAATGGAATGTATTTCCCCAAAACGAGCCTTAGGTGGTACGGACATTCAATCTTGCATTTTCCGTACTGTTTAGTGAGGATTATGTTTTCTCAAGGATGAGAACCGATGGTCAGGCGTCATGAGCTTACTGCTACTCAGTGGGAAGCGATTCAGGAATATTTGCCAGGCAAGGCGAGCGATCCGGGACGCACTGCGGTGGATAACCGGCTATTTGTTAACGCAGTTCTGTTTGCTCTGAAGACCGGAATTCCGTGGGAAGATCTCCCCGGGCGGTATGGCAAACCGAATACTGTCTGGAAACGGTTTGATCGCTGGTGTGCGAAGGGAGCTTGGGAGCAGGTCTTTCGAGCCCTTGGTGAGGAAGAACTGGAACAGGAACCCGCAGAAGTTCATCTCGATTCGTCGATCATCAAGGCACACCAGACCGCTTCGACTGGCCGCCGGGAACCCACTGAAAAAAAGTGATGCCGACGAACGACGCTGTCTCGGCCGAAGTCGCGGAGGATTGACAACAAAAATCCACGCCGTCACTGGTGAGTGTGGGAAATTAGTTCATTTTCTGCTCACTGCCGGGCAACGAGGTGATGCTCCACAAGGCGAACGACTTCTTGAGAATATTAAGCCAGGAGAGGTAGGCGTCATCGTGGCAGATACCGCTTATGACTCCGATTCGATTCGCCAGCATGGCAGGCGGTTGAAAGCAAAAGTTTGCATCTAACCGAATCCAAGTAGAAAGGTCATGAAGCGATTTGACTGGATGATCTACAAACATCGCAACCAGACTGAACAGTTCTTTGGCAGAATCAAACGCTGCCGACGTGTGGCGACTCGTTACGAGAAAAAAGCCACCGACTTCGCCGGCTTCATCTGGCTGGAAGCACTCGTTACCGATATCATTTGAATGTCCGTACTATCTAGTGGTAGGGCTGGTCTTTCCCTGCTCTCGAAATTCTTGTTTGCCCACTCTAAACCACGATTTGCTGCATTGAAATTGCAACACAATCTCCCGTGTCATTAAACCGACTGCCTATGCTTTCAGAACTTCGAGGAGGCGTTCTTTGAAATAAATCAACATGTGAAATGTTCCATGAAATGAGACTTCACCAGTCTACCTGACTTACCGCATTCTCGCTAGAGTTAAATGTGATGCGCTCTTGAAGATCTGCAAACGACGTTGCACTCGCTTCCGGATCTTCGTTCTTGTGATCCCCTGCTCTGAACCTCGTCCCAAAGCTGATTTTGCCTGAGTCCTTTTGTACGTGTTTCCAGTAATTAGCCCCGCAGCGATGACAGCGGAATAGATGGTGCTGCGGGAAGTGCAGGGAACCGGCCTGGGCTTCCGCCTGGGACAACATGGTGTTGTTATAGTGCTCGCGGGTTGATGAGTCTGTCGAGACAAAGATACCAGCAGTCCCAACCACATCAGAAAGTATTCTCGTATCCCACCCTGTATATGACCATCTACAGGGTGGGATGAGAGAGTGCTTACTATAAAATTTATGGGCTGTATTTTGTTATGGTTTCAGAACTTGCGACGCCACACTGCTCAAGTTCGAATTCAGGAATGCAGGCCAACTCTGACAAATCCTCGTTTTTAGCGTCCAGGAGACAGGTAAGTGGCTTTACCATTTCTGTCGTAGGGATTGCGTTCGAAATCTGACCTACCGCACCAGAAGAGCTCTGAATGAAAAATGTAGACGCCAAACTCGGCCCTGCATAGCTAAAAAAAAGTCTTGCTGGCTGGCCTGCAGGCCAGCCTAATACCTTGCGGAATTCCTTCACTCTGAACGAACCAGACTAAACCTTAAAGGTAGCCGCCCGGGTAATCCCACTGATGCAGCAGGACTCTCTGACGCCGGCAGGGCGACCAGCTGACAGTCACTATTACCATCAGCTGGTCACACAGGAATCATCTTACCGAAGAGCAGCAAAGCATAGCGGCAGTAAAAAATTAGTCAGGACTCGAAGTAGTTTCCTTCGATTTCTCGATTTCAACTGCCAGGCGTTTGGCTTTTGCCAGTGTTGGTTGTGATTTACCGAAAACTGCCTCCGCTTTCTTCACACTGGCCCCCGGACGTCTAAAGAATTGTGCCACCTGAAGTGCATGGTCTTTTGCCCAATACCGACGGGAAGGCTGGCTGATGGCTTTACCTAATGCATCAATACCATGATGCTCTTTCGCATACTTTAATGCTTTACGAATAGTAGGCATTGTCTTCTTGAAATGATCCACAGTTTCTTCCATGGAAGCTTCATTATCCAGCCTGTATTCCGCGACTTCACGTGCATGTGCGGCTGACCAGCAGGGAGGGCGATCCGGTATGTGAAAGACGTCTTCTGTAAACCATTCGTCTCCCAGCTGTGAATAACGGTAGGGGTCGACAGCAAAGTCGTTCGCGAAGTCTGCGACATCGTCGTCTTCAAAATGGTCACCCAGATTACGCCTGGTACGTCGTCGTCCCCTATTCTGGATCTCCTCAGTACGAGTTTCCTGACCGTCTAAAAGGTCAACATCTGGTCTGGCGAGAAGCTGAAGCATCTCCTCCGGATTTGCCAGCGCACCAAGCCGACACATGCGAACAACAACTTTACCGGTGCCATCACAGTAAATCCCTTCAATGTGTTGCGATAATGCGACGTTCATCGCCGATGCATGATCGCCTTCCAGCAGTTTAGCAAGATGATCCAATCTCTCTGCTATCGCTTCTGGATCTAATGCTGCCTGCGTTTTCGAACTTGCTGATTCCAGTTCAGAAATCCTGGTCTCTATCTTATGTCCCTGTTTAACCGCATTGGCGAGATCCTGCTCTAAAGTAGAACGGGTTTCGAGGGGCAGATCGGGATTTCCCAGAGAATGTTGCCATCCTTGACGCAGTCGTTCCAACTGCTTCAACTCAGATTGCAGGTTACTCATTTTCACAGACAACTCAGGGCAGTCCTCTTCGAACTGCTTTTGAATTAATTTCGCTAACTCGTTAAATTCATCTGATTCAATTAGTTTCGATTTATGATTCATCAGTCGAATCCTTTCGATATAGTTTTTAGAGGGGTGACGGTGATTTACCGTCACCCCTTTCAAGAAAAAGTAACTGTAGGTTTTAGTGAGGAAACAGCCTGTCCTTTACAAGCTGTATCACGGTTTCACGCAGCCAGGATTCCGGAACCCGACGATCGTTGTCGCACGCTCCAGAACGATAACCTGGGCAACCGTATGAAGCATAATTATGAACCTCACCGGCTTTGGTCGTATAAGCTGAACTGGCTGATGAAACCATAGCCCGACCGCAGAAAGAACAAACCACCAGTCCTGATAGTGGGTACTTCAGCGCCACTCCCCGGGGACGAAGCACAGAATGAGCGGCATCCTGACCGTCCGGATCAGGCTCTGTCACTCTATGGCGACGTGACTTAATCATCTGCATCGATTGCTGCCATAGCTCTTTGGTGATTATGGCTTCGCAGAATTCAGAGTTTACTTCCCATTCTTCCTCTGGAATACTCTGCAGGACCCTCACATCATCCTCGATCCCTGTGCAGTTTTTGCCCCAGACCATCTCACCATAATACAGTTCATTGCGAAGTATGCTGGCGACTGTGGCTTCCGTGAAGGGTTTCAGATGACTGGGAATATCCGGATGGCTATTGAGTTTTTTACTGATGCGGACAGGACCAAAGTTTTCCTGTGCAGACAAGGTAAAAATAAATTCGACAATCCACTTCAACTCAGGTATCGGCACCAGAACCCTGTGATCCAATTCCTCAACTCCTTTCCGGACCACCATGACATTCTTCAAATAAAAACCAAAAGGCGCAGGCCCACCTGGCCATTTCCCTTGTCGAATCGCATCTTTCTTACCGCGTAAGACATTATGGGCTTTGACATGACACTCTTCTGACGCACGATAGGTTTCCATGAAAGACAATGCGCGGCCTGACACACTGTTCGGATCTGAAAACTGACTGTCTGCAGTCAAAACAAGTACTCCTGCCTTAACCAGCATACGACGAATCTCTGCGTTGTTTTCAGCGCGAGACAGTCGTTCAAAGGTGTCAACAAGAATATAATCAGCCCGTAAAACGCCTGATTTAAGATCCCGAAGCATTTTTCGGAATCCTGGTCGCTTACGAAAATAACGTCCCGAGATGGCATCGTCCCGATAAACTTCGACTACCTGCCAATTCAGCCCCAGACGTTTTAATGTGTCCTTGATGGTAGCGATCTGTTGGTCCGGGCTCCTTGGGTTTTGCCTGTTGCTAGACATTCGAACATAAATGACTACACGCGGGTTTGGGTTTCTCCCAAATTTTGTTTTTAACATTAAATCCTCCAGAATATATTGGGGATTTTGATATTTGATCTCTAAGATGATGTCTTCGAAACAAATACCGTAAGTTGAGAACAGTCCCTGTTAAGGCACTGATCTGAGCCACGTCAGACACCCTATAGGCATGTGCGCAGCAGGTTTTTTTCAAAGTGATTTAAGTTTGAAACTGGCAGAAGGTAATCACCATAAGATCTTTAAATAAAACTGGTTACCGTCTGTTCTTCAAATCTTCGAAGATCACTTTTGCGATCAACTGCAGCATTTTTATGCGTCGTTTCTCACGAACTAACTGAATTACGATTTGAAGTTGTTTCGGGGGAAGTTCACTGAGAAGACTTAAGTCACCATCAGCTACAAGATGAGAAATTTGAGTCAACTGTTCCCTAGAAGTCGCCCCACTAAATAACTGGCCACAATCACTGTGGCTGGTTTGCATTTCCCTGTTACCTCTCTCACATTCAGCCATTGGCACCTCCTTTTGGAAAAGAGTTTGATGAAAATTCGGTACGTTTTTTTTATTCTGGAGTTTTGACAGCTGCCAAATACTCCTAATGACTCATCTACTATGCGGGATAAAATCAGCGATGAGATTCTCCTGTTTTCTTTGGTAATCATGGTTGTTGAAACAGGAAACACATGAGAGGGAAAGCGGTGGTATTGCCCCGATGAGTAGCCAGACTGAACCAGCGTAGCCGCATCTTTCCCTGACAGTGATTTTTGAGATCGACGACACGAGAGAAGGTTGAGCAGTTCCTATAAGCTCAAAAGCTTAGAAACTAGAGATGGGAACTTCAGTTGGGGTCCTACTGGCGAAATACAGTAGGGCTCTCTTAGTGAAGCTCAGGATTCGTCCAGATAAAGCAGTGTTACGACGAATGCGAGGTCTTTAAGTATTTTATTACTAATAGTTTCTTAATTGAGCTATTATGTGAGAGCGTTTGGTATCTTGGAACTGGTGGTTTTCTCCAGTTTCTGCAAAGGCATGGGAGCGTTGGTCTGGATGGTCGAATCTAACGCCTTCAGCCGTTGTCTACTCAGTATCTTAATCAGGTTTTCTAAGCTCTGATTGGTCGATATAATCAGAGTGAAAAAGCAAAACAGGGAATTCAGAGTTCGATTTGAATAAAGAAATCAATTTCCCTCTTAGCTATCTTCTTCATTGGTAGAATTGAAAAAGTGATCTTTAAAGTTTGCATAGTCAACGTTGATTTTTCTGATATTGTCACAGGTTTGGCATTGAAAGATGACAGGGCATAGATTTTCGTTTACTTCATGATCCTTATATTTCAGAAAGCCTGAGCACCCTTGGCAGAATAATCCTTGTTCAGCAACGTAGGCTTCAAGGTATTTGGCTACCGAGTGGTTCCGATCAGTGTTTGTTGCATTTTCAACTGTTGGGGAACTTATTATTTCTTTATTAATCCGAGATTCCTCCCACCTTTGGTGAGATTGCTTATATTCATTAGCGGCGACCAAAATAGTTAATACGACATCCCAATACTCCTTGGAAGTAGCTTCATTATTAGAATCGATCAGTTGCTGGTAGTCGGGGTGTCCAACCCATTTATTGATTACTGATAAAGTGCTAGGATCAGTCAGGACAAGTGCTGAAAGTGGATGTAGTGAGAGCACTTGGCCCGAGAATATCTGATGTATTCTTCCCTCAAATAACAAAGGCTGGTTCTGATGATGCCACATTTTCATAAAACGAATTGACTGTTCGTTCAATCCGTGTTCATCTTCTAAGATAGGTAAAATAAAAGCCCAGGCATTCGCATAGCATAAATAGAAAGCTACTTTGCTTTCATATGAGAATAGATTTAGAAATAACCGAACGTTTTCATCGACTCCTCCTTTTCTATATTTTGTGATTTGTTTTTTCAGATCGCCATCAACATATTCATGCAATAGTTGCATCCCTCCTTTCCGAAATGCGACTATCCCATTCCCGGTCCAATGCCGAAGTGCTTCTTGAAATTTTGGGAGGTCTTTTCCAGATGGCTGCACTCCTGAAAAAAGCCGTATTAGCTCATTCTGAATTTCGAGAATATTACGTGAATCAACAATACTTCTGATGCGTGAATATTCCTCATCAGGAAGATTATAAGTTCTTTCTACAATTTTCTCTGTCTTACCTTGTGATCCAGTTTCAAGGCTGATTTTCCTATCTGCTTTTATGTGGAGATGAGCATCAAGAAACACACTTTGCATTGCTCGAGAAGTGTTCACTAATGGATAACACTCAGCCAAGACGAGATTTAACTGATTCGCGACATCTTCAGAATCTTCAGCTTCTTCGACACACGCCCACCAGAAGTCGATGCAAGCACGTAAGTTCTGACCACCTGAACTTCTTCGGAAGTGTCTACCGTCCATCCAGTAATATTCGCCATGGTTACCTTCACCAAAATCGAGATTGCGATGACATAATTCAAAAGTAAACGATCTACTATTCTTGGTTAATTCAATTGTTTTAGTTCTTGGCATTTGAAGTTCCTATCACTCTTCCGTCTGACAGACCATGAGGCCCATAACTATAAATAAAATAGATACTTATGAGATGACGAATACCAATCGCGCACATGCCTAAAGGGAAATGAAACCCTTTTGAACTAGGCATGTTATGGACAAAAAAGCATCTTATCAAAAATCTAAAATATGTTGGACACAATATCGTGAAAAACATCGCTGGATTCGTATCGAGAAATTCCCTGACGGAATCGAACCACCCGAAAAGGTGCGTATTTACAGGCAAAACGACTACTTTCGGCTTCAGTTCTGGGACCCTGCTGCGAAAAAAAACCTCACAGAACGAGTCGACGGTGACCTGGTCACCGCCATCTTTCGCGCCCGGGAAATTGAGGAGCGCCTCAAACACTTCCGCTCATCCGGTCTGGGGCGAGGGAAACTGAAACATCAGAGTCTACTGGACCTCTATCAAAGTCACTTACAACGTCGAGCCGATGCCGGTGAAATCGATCCCAAAACGGTCAGAAGATACGCGTCAGCATTAGAACATTATCGATGCTTTGTAAGTCAACCACTGATAGCAACGACTTGCCCTTCTGCCACTAACGTCAATCGAGAATTGGTTTTACAGTTTCAATCGCATCTGAAAAACCTACAGATTTCTTCAAACGGACACCCCAATACAGAGAAACATACCATGGTTTCTTCTGATTATGTTCTCGATGTCGTAAGAGGAATGTATATCTGGGCGGCGGACCCAGATCGTGGCAACTTGATGCCTTCTGGTTTTCGAAACCCTTTCCAGGGTAAATTCAGACAAACTGAGTCAGTCGCACCGGACTTGTTTGGTGAACCTGATATCACAGTCCCCATGGCGGTCGAATTTCTGAAAAAATGTGACAGCTATCAGCTTCAACTGTTCGCCCTGTTGATTTTTTATGGCCTGAGGGCTTCCGAACCCTGTTTTCTATTCCGGGATAACCTGACCTCAGATGGCTGGTTGAAAGTCGTCTGCCTACCCCTGATCAGTTACAGGACCAAGGGGAGACGGGATAAGCGGTTACCTTTGCTCGAGCCTGTTCGGACATTATTTGAGAAACAACCCCGCCACATGGAATCAGGGCTGTTACTTTACCGGCGTAGCGTGTGGGAAGGAACTGAAAACTCACCTTTGGTGAATTATTCCCTGGATGAGATCACAAAGGAGTACACCCGTCGTTGCAGAAAAAGCACGAACCTCAACGCAGAGCTGGGGATACAGATTCGAGATCAGCTGCTTCAGGAAGCGGGCGGACTGAAATATGATCATATTGAAAACGAATTTCATCGCCTGGCTGACCAGTTATCCTGGCCAGCCGAGGCGACGCTCAAAGATTTTCGCCATCTGTTCAGCACAGCCATGATGAACGCCGGGATGCCAGAATACTACCGTAAATACTTGATGGGCCATGCCGTCAGCAAGGCTGCGATCAGCACTTACACCCATCTGGACCAGTTACGGGAACATTATCTGGAAGCCGCTCAAAGACAATTCTTGCCCTTGATCGAAGTTTTCACCAGGCGCAGTAATGAGCTGGTTTCGGCAGCTTAAAATCACTTACCCAGAAGTGGTTGGAGTTCACTCAGGAGCGAGAACCAGTTCGCTCGCCAACAGGTTCAAGCTCAGATCCTTGTCAACCGGCATACGACGCAGGAAACGACTGAACTGGTGCAGCATCATGCCCGCCGCAATATTGGCTGTGTAGATCGTACTCTGGGCAGTGCAGGCACCGGTGTGAGCCTCCGACTGATCAAACAGCGTGGATACATAATATTGCTGCATCGCTGGAGGGGAGATCGCCAGTACCCGGATCACTTCTCCCAGCATCCGACCATCAACAAAGAACTCACATTTCGCTGATATGGCACGCCAGATTGCTTCCCGGGCGGAAATGGAATCCACACAGCAGAAGATTACGCTGCCCGTTTTGTGCCGTGGACGAAAACGGTCCTGTAGCTCCGTGATGCTGATCTCAGGAGCAAGACTTCCAGCGGCTTCTCGCGTCGCTGACGTCTTGTACTTGCCCAGATCTGCCACCTGGTACCCCTGAGTCGTAATATTGGTCGACTCCACACTATCAAAGTCAATCAGCTGAATCCGTGGTGTCCCGATAGCCGCCAGTTGCAGGGCCACCTGACGGCCAATGGCTCCCACGCCAATGACGGTCGCTGTCAGTTGAGAAAGCCGTTCTGCCGGGATCAGGTCACTCTGTCTCTGGAAACGATCCGTAGTCACATTTAATGTATTCAAATTTGTTCTCCTTTCAATCCGTATTCAGCAAACAGCCAGTCCTCTTCCCAGTCAAAGTCTGTGGCCTGATCAAAAGCAGACTGGAGCAGGCGACGATTATTTTGCGGATGCACATGACTTAAATATTCCTCTTCCCAGTGTTCTGGATCACAACCAGCAAATGTGTGAGTGTAATCCCGTTTGACTGGGATTTCGTATTCGGCCGTCGGACCCACATTAAATTTTAACCGGGCATATGTTTGCCCTGTCCGCGCCAGAATGA
>NZ_CAXAVM010000231.1:0-10654 GCF_963972345.1 uncultured Gimesia sp.
GACCTCCTGCTCGCTGCGCTCGGCCCGGATTTTATCCGGGCTCACCCTCTTTTTTTTCGTGGGGTTCGTGGTGGAAAATTCGTAATTGAGTGTTTTACCAGTTTCCCATGCAGTGTGAAACAATCGAACCTCGCCAGGCGGGTCGACACATGGGTCGACCCCTACACGGAAGGGGCTGGTATGGCTTCCCTGGTTTGAATGCTTTCCCTGACAGTTTCCTGTTGTCTGCGACAACCCCGAATTGTATCCGGGGCTACCTTTTTTTGCTGGTGGGGGCGGGTAACTGAGCACCGTCTGATCCGGTGAGGGGCATTGTTAATCATCCAGCTTCCAGGCGGTCACGTCGTCCAGCAACAGCGTGTTGCCTTTCATGATGAAGCGGTAGCCGGTTTTGTCGACGTCGAGTGAGGGGTGCTGGCCTTCCACGTGCAACCCATTGTCCAGCTGGGCGACCACTTTGTCTCCCTGCATTTCCAGTTGCAGCGTGTACCACTTGCCTGGTTCGAGGGTGCCTTTGGCCTGGGCCAGGGTGATCGGTTTGGATTTGGGATCTTTTTTATTCTTATCGGTTCGCAGGATCATGCCGTTCTCGTCGAGGATGACGCG
Organism: uncultured Gimesia sp.; assembly: GCF_963972345.1. NCBI lineage: Bacteria > Pseudomonadati > Planctomycetota > Planctomycetia > Planctomycetales > Planctomycetaceae > Gimesia > uncultured Gimesia sp. The sequence continues at coordinate 607 of NZ_CAXAVM010000231.1, forward strand.
AAACAGATGCCCCTTGGCGTGATTCAGGCTCAGGTGAAAGAAATCAGCGTCTTTCAACTGGAACGAACAGCGGATAATCGAATTGCGATGGGGCAGTTTCCAGGTCAAAACGGCTGCGTGTTTGTCGGCTGGCAGTTCCTTGCCGGTCAGCACGCCGTCTTCAATCTTCCATTCCCCCTTCGCAGCCGCCCACTGTTTGCTGAGTTTGGGCTTGTCGAAGGCATCGACGGCCGTCGGTTCGCCGGTTTTGCCCAGCACGGGTTTGAGGGGTGAATTCTTCTCGGCTTTAAGCAGTGTGGGAACCAGTAATGTCAAAGCGAGACAGCAGCAGGAAACAGATTTCAACATGAGTAAGCCACTTTCTTGAAGTGAGTTGATCTGAAGGAGATAAACAATCGGCTTCAGTTTAACAATCCGATTACAACACAGGGTAACGAAATCGGGAAAACTTTTCTGCGGATTCCGATTTCTATATGACAAGAGATGGATCTGCCTTTTCTACCAGTTTCCATTGTGAGATTTCCGTGTGCCACGGACCGGCTTGTCCGGCCGTGCCGAAGGGGTATTGGAATCCCGGTTCTGGAGGGAACGCGGCAGCGGCGACCTCCTGCTCGCTGCGCTCGGCCCGGATTTAATCCGGGCTCACCCTCTTTTTTCTTTCGTGGGGTTTCGTATCGTTCGTGGTTCATAATTCTGATTGGGGTGTTTCATTCTGTTCCCATTGTGGGGGATAGCGGGTTGATACTCGCCAGGCGGGTCGACACATGGGTCGCCCCCTACACGGAAGGGGTTGGTATTGTTTCCCTGGTTTGAATGCTTTCCCTGACAGTTTCCTGTTGTCTGCGACAAGGCCCATTCTCTTTCAACCGGGTGTATCCACATAGGTGAGACCTTCCGTCAGATTTCCACTGACCTGGATTGCGTGTCCCCAGAACAGATCTCCATCATCGTGCCAGAATTCGAATTCCCCGTCAGAATAAATTAAGATCGATTCGAGAACCATACGTTTCTTAAACGCTTCGGCAGTCACTTCGGGCTGATCTTCTTCCAACCAACCATTATTTTTACGCTCTAACAGTTCCAATACCGCGAAGTCTTTAACCTGGTCGGCCCAGTCAGATTGCTGTTCCCAAAGCTTTCTGGCAACAGTCAATGACTCCTGAATGCTTCCTGTCTCATCGCAGGATAATTCGAGACTGATATCAACATCATCCCATAATACCGAACCACTAAACCGATCCAGAACTCGATTCAGGGTTAACGGCCCAAACTGAGGATCTTCAATAATAATCGGTACCTGTCGTTCTTCCACAATCTGTTTCAGGTCTGAATCTGATTCATTCGTCGAGATAATTTCCGAGGCCACAGCCTGCAGAAATCCATTGGGATGTTGAGCGCAGCGTGCCTTGATTTTTACTATCGCGAAAGGATCAATTTCACTCATATACTGAGACACACTCTCTTCTGGCAGGGGAAATTCGACACGTAATTCTTCCTGGCTTAATTCTCCAGAAGATTTTTTCCAGGCTACAAGACTCAGTATCAGCTTCCAGTCTTCACCCAAGAAAGAAGCACCGCCTGCACCACGTTCTCCAACCAGCCCGACGATTGTCTCTTCAGGAATTTGTTCGATCACTCGCTTAAATTCCAGATTGTTCCGTTCCAGTTCTGCAAACGGATCGTCTTCATCACACACGATATATTTCCCTTATTAAATGTTAATTGGTGGCTTACTAAACTCCTGATGGCAGATTGAACATAATAACCAACGGTTATCCCTGCGACCTCCTGCTCGCTGCGCTCGGCCCGGATTTTATCCGGGCTCACCCTCTTTTTTTTCGTGGGGTTCGTGGTGGAAAATTCGTAATTGAGTGTTTTACCAGTTTCCCATGCAGTGTGAAACAATCGAACCTCGCCAGGCGGGTCGACACATGGGTCGACCCCTACACGGAAGGGGCTGGTATGGCTTCCCTGGTTTGAATGCTTTCCCTGACAGTTTCCTGTTGTCTGCGACAACCCCGGATTGCATCCGGGGCTACCCTTTTTTATGGCTGGTTACATGATAGAAATTTCCGGAAAGTGGTGAAACTCTCAGATCAGTTCGTCGATCGGTTCGCGGAGGTCGAGCATGTAGTGGGGGCGGCCCGCGAAGTCGGGGACTGTGGTCGTCATGGGGTCGATGCCCAGCTGGCGATAGAGTGTGGCGAAGACGTTTTGATAATCCAGAGGACGATCCTGGGGGACTTCGCCGAGTCGATTGGTGGAACCGATGACCTGCCCCATCCGCATGCCGCCGCCGGCAAGCAGCGCACAGGATGCCTGCGGCCAGTGATCGCGACCCGCGTTCTCGTTGATGCGAGGTGTGCGTCCGAATTCGCCCCAGGCGATCACGCTGACATCGTTCTGCAGGCCGCGGTTGTGCAGATCTTCGACCAGAGCCGTGATACCCTGATCGAATTTATTGAGCTGCAGAGGCAGGCGGGCGAAGTTCGAATGATGCCGATCCCAGCTGCCGAACGAAAGTGTGACGCAGCGCACGCCCGCTTCGACCAGGCGACGGGCCATCAGGAACTGATCCAGCCAGTGCGGGCCGGCGTCTTCACCGAAGGCGGGCGAATTATCGCCTCTGCCATAACGGTCGCGGAGGGCGGGATCTTCTTTTTCCAGATCCATGGCTTCGACCAGTTTACTGGAAGTCAGAACGTCGAAAGCCCGTTGTGAAAACGCATCCAGTCCGTCGTACGCATTGTCGGCGGAGTTGCGGAAGGCGTCAAAGCCGTCCAGCAACGCTTTCCGGTCGCGGAGTCGATCGAGCGAGATGCCCTGCAGACGCATGTTGTCCATGCCTTCGCCGGTCGGCTGCATCGGCGCGTGGGATTTCCCCAGAAAACCGGGGAAGCCGGGATTGCCGTAAGGTTCGTGGCGACTGGCAATACTGAGTCCGACAAACGGGGGAATTGCCCGGTCGACGGGGCCCTGCACTTTGGAAAGGACTGAGCCAAGGGAAGGATGGCCCGACTGCCGCCCGTCACCATTGATGGGCCAGCCACTCATGCAGAGGTCGGACGCATGCTGATCGGGACAGCCCTGCAAAGAGCGGATGATGGCGAACTTGTCCATCATGGTCGCCAGGCGGGGCAGATGTTCGCAGATCTGGATGCCGGGCACGTTGGTGTCGATGGGACGAAATTCGCCGCGAATTTCTGACGGGGCGTCCATCTTCAGGTCGTACATATCCTGATGCGAAGGGCCGCCGGACAGGAAGATCATGATGATGGCTTTGTGCCCCAGTTTTCCGGTCGGAGTGTTTGCCTGTGCTTCTGCTGCCAGGATCTGCGGGAGCGAAAGACCGCCCAGCGCCAGACCGCCGATCTTGAGGAACTGGCGGCGCGAGCCGTTACACTGTCGTTGTGATGGACCTGCGATTGAGAGCATCGTGTTCTTCTCCAAAAGGATGCAGGAGGGTTCTGGTCGGGGTATTGCAGGTGGGAGACGGAACAATCCGGTCCGTCAGCCTGAAGTCGCTCGCTGGAAATCTGTGGTATGCTGTAATGCCTTATTTGGCAGAAGCATTTTACAATCCGGTCGATGCGGCGGCAAGCAGATCAGGACTGGCAGTGCACTCCCTTTTAATATGTAAATGAAATTAAGATTTGTGTGTAACGGGGATGGATTTTGAGCGGCATTCCTTGTTGGGAGTATTTAGAGCGGCCTAGCCATATGGGTGGGGGAAGACTGGCTCTGGATTTTACGTGGCAGCTGTGACCTCTTGCTCGCTGCGCTCGGCCCGGATGTGCATCCGGGCTTACCCATTTTTTCTAATGGCTGGTTTGGGGTTTTTCGTGGTTCCAAATTCTGATGGGGATGTTTTATTCTGTTCCCATTGTGGGTGATAGCGGGTTGAGCCTCGCCAGGCGGGTCGACACATGGGTCGACCCCTACACGGAAGGGGTTGGTATGGTTTCCCTGGTTTGACTGCTTGCTCTGACAGTTTCCTGTTGTCTGCGACAACCCCGGATTACATCCGGGGCTACCCGGTTTTGCTGGTGGGGGCTGGTTAACTGAGCACCGTCGGACAAGCCGGCGCTGGCACGCGCTCGTCTGATCCGGTGGGGCACGTTGCAATAGATATAAAGGTTACCGTGTGCCACGGACCGGCTTGTCCGGCCGTGTCGAATGAGTTTAGGAATCCCGGTTCTGAGTGGTACGTGGCAGCTGGGACCTCTTGCTCGCTGCGCTCGGCCCGGATTTTATCCGGGCTCACCCTCTTTTTACTTTTGGGAGTTTCGTGTTTTTCGTGGTTCATAATTTTGACTGGGGTGTCTCATCTGTTCCCATTATGGGTGATACCAGGTTGATACTCGCCAGGCGGGTCGACACATGGGTCGACCCCTACGATGAACAGGTGGAATGTGTTGTTCTGAATTGTGTGCTTGCTGTGACAGTTTCCTATTGTCTACGACAACCCCGGATTGCATCCGGGGCTACCCGGTTTTGTTGATGGGGGGCTGGTTGTTCGGGCACTGTCGGGCAAGCCGACAGATGGCACCTGCGCGAGGGAGAGGACATTGAATTTTTGTTATGTTTGTGGGGTTCAATCTGGTTGTCTGGTTGTCTGGTTGTCTGGTTGTCTGGTTGTCTGGTTTCTGGTTGTCTGGTTTCTGGGTTCTGGGTTCTGGGTTCTGTTGCATGTTGGATTATTTTGTGGAAAGGCGTGGGGGCGTCAAGGGGGATGAACAAGATCATGTGGCGATACGGGTTGACAGAGAACCGACCTGCTGCGACGTCGAGGCGGTGCCGAGGCGAAGCTTTGCGATGTGCGGCGACCCGCAGGCTACCATCACGAACGGGTGCTATTATGCAAACTGAAAATCTGGAAAAAACAGGCTTATTTATAGTGAAGATCGCGAACATGTGGCTTGTGTTTCAGTGCACTGTAAACTGGGCACGCGCGCGACCCAAAACAGCGCTTATCGCTGTTGGCGCGGCGGGGTCAAGTCCAGTTTTTTCAGAGGGAGATAAATCAGCCCATGCGGCCGAACTGGCGATCGAGCTCGGCGTGACTGAGAACCAGGGCAGAAGGACGACCATGCGGACAGTGGTGGGCATCGTCAATCAGGTGCCTCTGTTCAAGCAGGCTATAGATTTCTTCCTGTGTGAGTCGCTGGCCGGCTTTGATGGCGGCTTTGCAGGACATCATCGTGATCAGGTCATCCAGCAGATCGCGGCGGGAGGGCTGTTTGGCATTGTCGAGGTTGTCGGCGATGTCGCGGACCAGCTGTTCCAGATTCACCTTCTTGAGCATCACGGGATAACTGGTGATCAACAGCGTGTTGCCGCCAAATTCTTCAATGCCGAGCCCGAAGCTGTTGAGCATTTCAGCATGATCCAGGAGGAGTGCCGCCTCTTTGCCGCTCATTTCGAGGGTCAGCGGGACGAGCAGTTTCTGTGCTTCGACCGACTGCGCGAGGACGCGTTTGCGGAAGTACTCGTACATGATGCGTTCGTGCAGCGCGTGCTGATCGATGATGGTCAGCGCGCCTTTGATCTCGACGACGATGTAACAGTTCAAGACCTGAATCGGTCGCAGGTCAGAAGTCGCGACGTCTGTGAATTTGTCTGCAGGTCGATCGATGTCGGGAACGACCAGGTCGGCGGGGGCGTCTATCGTTTCGGGCGAATCGAGGGACGCCTGCTCCCGGTTCTGCTGGAAGTGCGAGAGCGGAATTGCGTCGGCGGCGGTAAAGGGAGCCGCGAGATCCGAGGTGGGGGAAATGGAGCGGGGAGCCGAGCTGATTTTCAGGTCGGCGAGGTTATCGTGGACCTGGTTGAGTTGTTGTTTGGCCCAGCTCGTCAGTTCCAGCTGCGTCTGCTTCTGTTCGGGTGTGAGTGGTGGCGGCGGTGCCGTGACATCGAAGTCGGCTTTTTTCCCGAGCGACATCTGCGACTGCAGATCCATGCTGAGAAACCGGCTGCGGAGCGTGGAGAGCAGCTGGCGGTACAGGTGCTGGCCGTCGCGGAAACGGACTTCCGATTTGGTGGGATGCACGTTGACATCGACCTGGGCGGCGGGCATGTCGAGATAGAGGAACGAAATCGGCTGGCGTCCGACCATCAGCAGTCCGCGATAGGCTTCGGTCAATGCATGCTGCAGCGTGCGGTCCTGAATCCAGCGACCGTTGAGAAACAGGTACTGTCCTTTGCGGGTCGATTTGTTTTCACTGGGATGCGAGACGTAGCCCCAGATGCGGATGTCGTCGACTTCGGAATCGACCCAGATGAGCTGCTCAGCGAGATTGCTGCCATAAAACAGGCGAAGACGGTCGAGCAGATTATCGGAGGGAGGCAGATCGAAGATGACTTTGTTGTTGTGCCTGAGGACCATGTAGAGCCGCGGATGTGCGAGGGCGGCGCGGGTGAACTGCTCGCTGATGTGGCCGAACTCGGTCTTGGTGGTTTTGAGGAACTTGCGGCGGACGGGAGTATTGGCGAACAGCTGACGGACTTCGATCGATGTTCCCAATGGACAGCCACACGGCTGGGGTTTGCCGGGGATTCCGGTTTTGACTTCGAACTCGAGTCCCTGGGTCTGGTCGGCGGTACGTGTGCGGATGCGGAAGTGACTGACTTCGGAAATCGAGGCGAGGGCTTCGCCGCGGAAGCCCATGGTCTGCACGCTGAACAGGTCGTCGGCGGTAGAGATTTTGCTGGTCGCATTGCTGGCGACGGCGAGCAGCAGGTCATCGGGATGAATGCCTTCGCCGTTATCGACGACCCGGATGAGGTCGGCACCGCCGTTCATGATGTCGACTTCGATGCGGGTGGCAAGGGCGTCGATACTGTTGTCGAGGAGTTCCTTGACCGCGCTGGCGGGGCGTTCGATCACTTCGCCGGCGGCAATCTTGTTGATGACGCTGGTATCGAGTTGATGAATGCGGGAAATGGATTCCACGACGGCTTTCCGTTCCATTGGCTGATCAGTCCGACTGATGAATTGAATTGAGTAGTTTGTGCCTGGACTGTGTCCAGTTTTGCTGTAACGTCTCCAGGGCCATTTGAGACGAGTATATTAGATTGAGCGACGCGATGATTCAAAATGATGCGCTCTAGCCTGTTTTTAACGGTTCCGGGGCAAAATCGCAAGAAAGCGCGCTAGAGAGGAGAAACAGTGCTGAACACAAAATACAAAAACCTACAACGGCTGATTTCCCCAGCGCTGATGGATTTCGTGCCTGATTCCCAGATGATCGCAGATGCGGCCCGACATGAAGTCGACCAGATCGTGGATGGTGACCGGGTTATGATAAAAGCCGGGCGCAGCGGGCATGACGATGGCGCCGGCCTGGGTGAGTTTGACCATGTTTTCCAGGGGGATCAGGCCGAGCGGGGTTTCGCGGGCGAGCAGAATCAGTTTGCGTCGTTCCTTGAGATGCACGTCGGCAGCGCGGTGGATGAGATTGCCACAGGCGCCGGAAGCGATACTTCCGAGTGTGCCCATCGAACAGGGACAGACCACCATGCCATCGGTCAGGAAGGAGCCACTGGCGATGCCGGCGGAGAAATCTTTGTAATGGTGATAGATCAGTGCGCCCTGTTTGAGGTCGGAATCGCCGAGTACGGAACTGAGGGCGAAGTCTTCGCTGTGGGTGGGCTTGATTTTGCGGATGACGCTGTCATCGGGCTGGCCGGCGGGATCGGGGAGGAGTTCGGTGGGGTCGAAGTTTTCCAGATCGATTTTGAGGCCGAGCTCATGTTTGAGAACCTGTGCGGCGGAGGCGCTGATGGTGAGATGCACGGTGCGGCCGGCGGCCATCAGAACTTCGATCAGGCGAACGGCATAAATGGCGCCACTGGCACCGGTCATGGCGACGACGACATTGGACATGCGGGGACCTCACAATCTTTCATTGAACGTTATTTCGAATCAGCGGGTTTCACGCCGGTATACAAAGTGGCGATGCCGAACGTGAGCGGATACCAGCGTGTGCCTTCGAGCCCGCATTCATCCATCAGGTCGGCTAAGGCCTTGCCATACGGAAATTCAGAAACCGACTCGGGCAGATAGTTATAGGCGGACTGTCTGTTGCGGGCGAGTAATTGTCCCATTTTCGGGAGGATATGTCGAAAATAAAACTGGTAACAGGAGCGAAACAGCGGATTGGTGGGCATGGAGAATTCGAGGACGGCCACCTGACCACCGGGCTGACAGACGCGGATCATTTCTTTGAGGCCGCGACGGGTGTCGGCAACATTTCGCAGGCCGAATGCGACGGAGACGATCTGAAACTGGTTGTCGGCGAAGGGAAGTTCCTGGGTATCTGCTTCCAGAAAGGTGAGGTGGCTACTGGTATTTTTCTTCAAAGCCAGCTGCAGCATTTCATGCGTGAAGTCTGCTCCGACGACCTGTGTTTTGCCGCCTGCTTTTTTGAGATAGGAGAGGGCAAGGTCTCCGGTGCCGGTACAGACATCGAGTATCGGAGCCGGGCCAATGGGAGCGACTTTCCGCACGGTGCGCCAGCGCCAGTAGTAGTCGACGCCGCCGGAGAGGAAGTGATTCATGAAATCGTAGCGGGGTGCGATTTCGCCAAACATCTGCTGCACACGGGAGCCGGTTTTATCAACATTCATAACTTCAGGATCGTTTCTTACTTTCAGGACAGGCCGAGATCAGTCAGACGGCTCTGGACGCGTTCTAAAATTTCAGCGGGCATTTTCAATGCGGACGGCCATTCGCGGGGATGCCCTTCTGCTGCGGATTTACGGGTGGCATCGAGGCCGAGTTTGTGGCCGATGCCCTGCACGGCTGCGCTGTGATCGTCATCATCGCCGGGCCCTTCTGCGTGAATCAGATCGCGTCCCGGATTGAGATTCGTGCTGACACGATACCAGACCTGCTGTTCGTCGTGCACATTGACGTCATCATCCACAACGACGATCAGTTTCAATGATAATAGACTTTCCAGGCTCCACAATGCATTCACCACGCGACGAGCCTGCTGCGGATAGGATTTGTGAATACTGACGAACATCAGATAGCGGCCCGCGCCGGCAGGGGGAAAGTGGATGTCGACCAGTTCGGGAACCATCAGTTTCAGCAGCGGCAGAAAAACACGTTCGGTGGCTTGAGCGAAAAAATCTGCTTCTGAGGGAGGCGCCGCCGGGATCAGAGCATGCCAGATGGGATTGGCCCGATGGGTGACAGCGGACAGATTCAACGGCATCACTTTTTCAGCTGGACTGTAGTAGCCGGTGGCATTCGCGACGGGACCGACGTCAACCGGATCAGAGGCGGGATCGATAAAGCCTTCCATCACGATTTCGGCTTGCGCGGGGACATCGATTTCAATCGAACGGGCTCGAACCAGTTCCAACGGATTATTACGGAGAAAGCCACCAAAGGCATAGGGGTCGGTCATTTTCGGCAGTGGTGCGTGCGCGGTATAGAGGCCGACGGGATCACCGCCAATCACAATGGCAACGGGCAGTTGCTGACCGCGGGCATGGAATTTCTGCAGGAGCTGATATCCGGCGTCATGCTGACTCCAGCGGATTGCCAGTTGCTGATCTGAGATGACCTGAATGGGTCGGGCGTTGACGAAGCGGGCTTTGGTTTCGGGGTCGAATGTAATGATCTGGGCGGCGGTGATCGTGGGCGATTGTTCTTCGGGCCAGCAGGTGAGCAGCGGGAATTCGCTGAGATTGACATCACGGCCGAGCTTGACCACCTGCTGACAGCTGGCGGTTTTGACGATGCGGGGTTTGACGTTGAGAAGCTGCGAGAACTGCGGAATCATCTTCAGCGAATCGAGCCAGCCTTCGGGCAGATCGGGTGACAGGAGTCCGGCGACACGGTCGGCGATGGAATCGAGGGCATCGGTTCGCAGAATCTGCAGCAGTCGGGGCAGGCTGCCATACAGATTGGTCAGCACCGGGATTTTGTGCCCGGCGACCTGATCAAACAGCAGTGCGGGTGCGGAATCGGGCGGGCTGGCTTTAACGACCTGTTCGGTGATGGCAGCAATTTCGAGCTGTGTTTCTACCGGGGATG
>NZ_CAXAVM010000232.1:0-10620 GCF_963972345.1 uncultured Gimesia sp.
GGACGACGAATACCATTCATGAAACGGACCATTTAAGGGAGAATCGAATCAATGGCGAGCGTAAAAGTAAATGTGATCAAACGAGACAACAGTGACAATTATTATGCCCGGTGGGTTGATCCGGTAACATTTCGGGAACGTCGCAAGAGTACCAAGACCAAAATCAAACGGGACGCGGAACGGTTCGCGCTCCGACTGGAGAAGGAAATCAACGAAGGCAGCTATTACGATCTGTCGAAAACAAAATGGGCAGACTTCAAGGAACGTTATGAAACTGAGGTTTTCCCCGGGTTCGCTGAAGATTCAGTGGTTAAGGCCAATCTCATTTTTAGGCACGTTGAAGCGATCATCAATCCGAATCTGCTAATACAAGTCGATGCCGATGCAATCAGTAAGATGGTGAAGGAACTGCGGGAAAGAGGACTTGAGGATGTGACGATCAAAGGATACCTGATCTATATCAAAGCAGCTCTGAACTGGGCGTATGAAATCAACATGCTTCCCAGTGTTCCAAAGTTTCCAAAGTTCAAGCGTATTCGAGAAGAAAAGGTGATGCGCGGGAGGCCGATTTGCTTAGAAGAGTTTGAACGGATGCTGGACGCCGTTCCCGGTGTCTGCGGAGAGAAGCAGGCCGATTCATGGAAGTTTCATTTGCGCGGATTGTGGTGCTCTGGGTTGCGTCTGAAAGAGTCTCTAAACCTGTACTGGGATCGTGAGGACAAACTGTCTGTTGATTTCTCTGGTAAGCGTCCGGTGTTCCGTATCAGGGCAGAAGCTGAGAAAGGCCATCGCGACCGGGTGTTGCCGATCGTTCCTGAATTCGCTGCTCTGCTGGAGGAAGTGCCAGAAGACGAGAGAACCGGCCCCGTATTCAATCCACAGGCCCGGAAGAGGCGAGCCGAACGAATGCTACCGTCAACGATATCAAAGCAGATAGCCGATATCGGGGAGAAAGCAAACGTTGTCGTCAGTGAAAAGGGGAATATCAATAAGGAGACAGGCAAACGAAAACCACGCTTTGCGTCTGCTCACGACCTGCGGCGTGCTTTTGGTCAGAGATGGTCACTCAAAGTGATGCCAGACGTGCTAATGCTACTGATGCGGCACTCTGATATTGATACCACAATGAAGTATTACGTGGGCAGAAATGCACAGAAAGCAGCAGATGTGATCTGGCAGGCCGATGCCGATTCTGTGACCAATCTTGTGACCAGTGACCAGGAAGAGGAAATCACTGAAGAAATCCAGTAGGATTAAGCCTACAAAAACAGGCGTTTGAGAGTACCCCCGGCAGGGTTCGAACCTGCGACCTATGCTTTAGGAAAGCATTGCTCTATCCAACTGAGCTACGGGGGCTGGAGGTGAGTCCTAATATAGTAGGGGTTCAGGGCTTTCGTCAAACGTCTGCTCTGCCGGAATTGAGAGTGACACCAAAAAGGGAGACCGGGCTCGCTGGTCCTGCTTATTTCAGGGGTTCGGCTTTGACATACAGATCTTTGGGAGCGGTCTCGTAATACTTGAACATGGCGGGGCAGATCCAGCCTTCCATCTCGGAATCGGAGAAGCGGTAGTAGTTGCCGTCCCCCTCGCCACGGAGCCAGACCAGTTTTTTTTGATACTGGGGGAACGGCTTTGCGGAAAACAGCAGTCGGAAGCCTGCATCAGCATCGGGTATGTCCTTGACGATCACATCGATCATTTCCGGAACGCCCGCCACGAACGGTTCCTGGACGAGTCCCGCAGAGCTGTCATCAAAGACCCAGGTCCCCTGGTGCCGATAAGGGGCGATGACCATAATCGCGTTTTCCCGGGGCAGACGGGAGACAAAGGGCGGCAGCTTGAGCTGCCAGGCGATTCCGACTCCGATCAGAATCAGTCCCAGCGCCAGCAGGCTCAGGCGCATCCAGTTTGTATGGGCGGATATTATTTGCTGTGGTACAGGTTCTTCAGACATGCGATCTTCCTGAGTCGGGATTTATCAGTTACCCGTTTCTATCAGTTTAACGGATTGTCCGCCGAATGCGAAAAAATTGTCTCACGTTCACGCGATTGCCGACATTAATTAAAGAGTTATATCTTATTTGAGTTGGAACAGAAAACGTGGTGAAACGCAAGTCAATTGAACCTGTGAATGTGAATCAGTGGATCGCCGCCTTTTGCGGGGTGATTCTGGGACTGTTGCTGGAAGCGATCATCGGCGGTTACTCCTGGATGGAAACCGGGCCGATGATCCGGTTTCAGAGTGGCGTCCGTCTGCCTGTCATTGGCCCCTTACTGGGCGGAGCACTGGCTTACCTGTTTGCATTGCGGTTCGGAGAGATCAAAATTCGGGGTGTGTTGAAGCATTCGATCATCGGTGCGATCGTCGGCCTGCTGATCGGCTATTTTCTGGGAGTCTGGGTGCTGGCGCCGCTGCTGGCACAACAGGATCCGCACTACAACTTTTTCAGAAGCAAGGTCACCGCCGGTTACACACGCTACTTTATCTTGAACGGGATGCCCGTAAGTGCGCTCGTTGGCTGTGCGCTGGGTGTAATCTATAGCGTGAAGCTCAAACGGCGTTAATGATATGCTATGCTTTCTGAAGCCAGAGCGCAGCCTCACCTTCAGGAAAGTCTGAATTCACTGGTGGGAAATCTTTCTGCCTGCGCTGACATATGTGTTGTGCATCGGCCCGGATGATGCCTGCCTGATCGATAATATTGGTACGGTATCCAATGCAACCTCTGAACGGATCATGTCTTTATACACGGAGAGAAATCAATTTCTGTTGATCAATAGAATCGGGTTGAACCAACAAAGATATACCGATCTTTTCTTAAGCAGTAATCGCCTACTCCCTGAAGTTTTGCTGATATGTTGAATGACTGCGAGTCAGATACGGGTACAAAACACTGCAACAGACTGACCCGGTCCTGCGAAACGTTCAACCGTTCTGCCGCTCAGGCTCCAGCAACCGCGAGGATCGCGACGACCGTCTATTGGAATGTTTTCTGCGCAGGGTATTGTCATTTCAATGATCGGATCGATATCTCTCGAAAGAGTGCGAATGAGGGCCTGCGTGGAGCCCACGTCTTGTCACCACCACCGTAAAAGGTCTCAAACAGCAGACTATCCACAGCAAGGTCGGTAGAGGCACGCCACTCCAGATCAGATCGCCTGACGACACGACGATATTCGCCCGACTCTTCATTGCCAATCCAGACGTCAAGTTGTCCATCACGACGGCCGGGAGTGTTCATCGTTACCCGCATTCGCACAAGAACTGGTTCACCCGTCGGAAAGCGATATTCCGCAGGAAATGGAAAACTCTCTCCATATTTCCTGGGCTGATTCATGTGGTACACATACGCTTCGCCGCGACCATCAGCACGCCACATGAGCCTTGCCGAAAACCCGTTCCTGCCATTCGCCGGGTTTCCCCCGGTGACGCTTTCCGGGCCACCACACAACCCCGGAAGCTTGCCGCCTTTGACCCAGTCGAAATCCCGACTGAACGTCAACCGGTACTTCAATTCGACACTATGTGATCTGGTAATCGGGTATCGCCAGCCGACTCCGCCTTTCTCGGGTCCGATTTCGCCAACCACATAGTCAACGCGATACGCCTTATCGTCCTCTGCCGTGACGACCGAAAGGTGTCTCTCGCTAACACCATCTTCATATCGGCACCCTGGCCAATCCTTCTTCCACTGGGCTACCGTGCAGACGCCAGGATCAGATCGTATCATGATTTGCTGAGTGTGTTGTCCGAGAGCCGGTTGGGCATACAGCACGGCGAGCAGCATACAGGAGAGAAGTGTCATGAACCGAGCAGGCACGGCCCGCATGACTCGCACATGTCCCGGATTCGCCAATGTCCTCATCGGTAACGCCGTATCAAGTAACCTAACTCCGGCAGACAAGCGATAAACCTCAGAACAAAAGACGTGCATGTCATCCTGAGAATTCCTCGAGGTCGATGATCGATTGAGAAAATCCTGGTTTTCCCATTGAGGTTGAACCCTATTGAGTCTGGAACCGCTCCAGGCAGATTTCGATACCCGTCTTAACATCGCGCCTCCCCATTCACAATTCTGATGATTTTCTGATGCGATCCGGAAGTGCATCGCTGACTCATAAGCACGCGGGAGCAGACTGGCAGCCGATTACATCATGAACAATGGAAATTCAAATTCCTACTTTGAATTTCAAAAATTCATTCTGCTTTCAAAATTGAATGAGTTGAGGCAGAATTGAGTACCAGAATTTGAGTGGTGCATTTGAATGGGGCGTTAAAAAACGCATCGCTGGTTGAAACCAGGATGCGTTGAGTTTTGGTTGAATTTCGTCCTGTTTACTCAGGCACGACGGGCGAAACGAAGTCGGCGGGTTTGAAGGTCAGGACGGAACAGTTGACTTTTTCCAGCATGCGTTCTGCGGTATTGCCGATGAAGAAGCCGCTGAGCCCACTTCGGGCCAGGGTTCCCATGGCAAGCAGGTTGACTTTATTTTCTGCGATGAAGGCAGGAATGGCCACTTCGGGCGAACCTTCCAGGACATGCACCTGCACGCCATAGGTGAGTGTGCGGAAGTCGGTCTGGGCCAGTTGCTCGTTCAACTCATTCTTGATTTCATCCAGAATCACTTTGGAGCTCTCCTGAAGCGTTTCCTCATTGACTCCCAGTCCTTGCAGCCGCTGGTCCAAGTTCGTATCAATCGCGTGAACCAGATGGATTTTCATGTCGGCCACCTGTGCGGCATTGACGACAAAGTTGAGGATATCCGTGCTGACTTCGCTCATATCGCTGGCAACAACAACCTCGGGAACATCCGGTTCTTCATCGACCTTTACAGCATATACCGGACAGGGGCACTGACGGAACAGGTTCATCACCGTGCCGCCGAACAGCCGACCGGTGAATCCATGGGGACGCGTCCCCACCAGGACCATATCGTGTTTTTCTTTGATGACTTCCAGAATAATTTCGCGCCACGGTGGCCCCAGGGCTACCTTGGAAGAACTGTCGACCCCCTTCTCTTTCGCCTGTTCAATCAGGATCTGCATGACGGCTTGCGCTTCGTCCGTCACGTTATTGTGCACGTGCTTTTTATCTTCCTCAAGCAGATGCCTGGTATGAGCTGACAGATCAATGGCAGCGAAAAACTCCAGTTTTGCATGGAACCTGCTGGCGGCCCAGATCGCACGTTCAACCGCTTCTGTAGTCTGCTCATTCAGATCGGAAGCGACAAGCCGATCCGCGTGGGTCAGATCGACACCAACCAGGATAGAATTAAGTGTTTGCATGGGATGATCTCTTGTTGTTTGCGATGCGTAATTCGTTTCTCTTCATACCATTATGACAAAAGTCTAATGCTGTTTCCAGTGGAGTGTCATTTTTAAATTTTGGGTTGATAGATATCACGAGAGTGCGACAACGGAGCACGTAAACAACACCTCCAACCCTCATATTCAAGCTTGACAAAGCACCAGGCTGAATTCCGCTTTCTTGAAACAGTATTTTTCTGCATCTATTAATAGTATACCTGACGATTCCAGGCGGGCATGTCAGCAAATCTGTCAGACATCCTGATTTCCGAATTTGAAACAGGAGTTATACAGATAACAGGATGAGAATTGCAATCGCGGTTAACCTGAGATCGAGACTGCAGGCGTTCATTATTTTGGCTTTTGCATCAGCACGATAAACTCATGGACTTTATTTACGCGAAAGACGGAAGGGTATCCCAGTGGTCTGAGATTATTATATTCCGCCTGGCGATTCCAGATGATCAGATCATCGTACAGAAAACCAAGCTCCTGCAGGCGGGTGGCCAGATCGCTGTGAAAGGGGAAAAAACGGCTCCGTTTACGCAGATCCATGACGATGGCACAGCAGTAGGCCCCCGGCTTTAATGCCGTCAGCACCTGCGAGAATACTCGGTTCAATTCATTCAGAAACTCATTGTAATCTTCGACGACCCCGAGATCCTGATCATGGTTGCCGTAATGACGCACATCCTTGTGATCCGCTGATCGACGCTGGTTTAAGACATTCCAGTAAGGAGGCGAGGTAATGCATAAATCGACGCTTTCCGGTGATACGTGTTCTGCTAAATTCAGAGCAGATCCATGAATGATGCGCGACCTGCATTCGGTCTGTTCGTCGGCTTCGAGACCCAGGGCATGCAGACGCTGCCGGGCCAGGTCGGCATAATCTTCTGACAGTTCCAGTCCGATTCCGGTTTTGCCCATTTTTTCTGCGGCGACAATCGTGCTGCCCGACCCGGCAAAAGGATCGAGAATCACTTGCCCCTGCAAGGGAAGAAATGTTTCGATGAGCCGTTCCACCAGCATTTCCGGGAAAATCGCGGGATGTTTCAGGCGAACTTCTTCCAGCGACTTGCGGATGTCGCTCCAGACGCTGATCGAATTCTGGATCCAGCGTTTGCCGTCCAGCGCGTTGTAGGGCGGAGGCAGTTGCCTGGTGCGTTTCTTTTTGGCTGGTTCATCAGAAGTCGACACGCCGAACTGGGTCTCCTGTGAAAACAGTAATCATGGTTACGTAGTGCTGCTGCCCCAGAGTACTCAATCTACAGACTTTGTAAATAGGCATTCAAATCAGCCAGGTCGGCAGGCGTTAAATCTTTCAGCAGTCCTTCCGGCATGAGCGAACTGCTTTTCTTGCTTTCAAAATCAATTTCGTCCGCCTCAATCCGGGTGGTCTGGTTATTGGAATTACGGAGTGTGAGCCCATCGACCGAGCGATAAACGACCAGTCCGGTGTAAACTTTCCCGTCTACAGTTCCCACGATGGTGGTCTGATAGCGGGGGGAGACATCGCGGTTAGGAGCCACAATCGCCGTGAAAAGATCTTTCCTGGAGAAGCGTTTCGCGACCCCCGCCAAGGCCGGCCCTAAGGCACTGCGATTTCCATGGCATTGAATGCAGGCCCGTTTTCGGAACAGTTCAGCTCCGTGTTCGCTGTTGCCAGCCTCCCAGTCGACCGTTTCCAGCATCGCATTTAATTTTTCCGTTTCCTCACCCCCCAGTTTAAAAATGCGGGCATACACTTCGGGAGACTGTCCGGACAACCAGTCCGACCAGGCTTGAATCAGGGCGCGCTGCTTTGTGGGGTCGGCGATATCTGCGGGATCGCCAATCTGTTGCCCGGTCCATTTCTGCAGGAGCGTGACAATCCGCGACTGCAGCTTCTGTTCCCGTTTATCATTGTCCATGCGACGAAGTGTGGCAAACAGCCTGATGGTTTCGTCCGGAGATGTGGGCGGCGTCAGTTTTTCCAGAGCAGAAATACAGGCTTCCAGAACTTCAATCTGTGACGAGTCCAGCCCTTCGAAAAATTTATCACGATCCTGTTCTTCAGGACTGGACGACAGAACCGCGAGTACCGCGGGCTGCAGTGCGAAGTTGTCGTAGAGATTACGAATCATTTCCCGATGCGCGGGTTTCTTTGACTCGCCAAACAGAAATACCACGTCGCTGGTCCACAGAAAATCGGGATCCGCCTCGATCTTCCGTTCAAACGCAGCAATCGCGGTTCCCAGCAACTGCCCCGGCAGCTGGCTCAGAAACAGCACGTGTCCGGGTAGACCAAAGCCGGGCTGTTCGACAATCTGGCGGGGAAGATCCGCGTCAATTTTCACCAGCTGTGCATACAGTTCTTTAAAACGATCATCCCAGTTTGTATCCTGCGGCAGTTTAAGGCGAAGCAGTTTCTCATCGATGGAGACCAGTGCTTTGGCGATTTTTTTCGATTGCGCAGTACTGCGGTCACTGGGAATACGAGCCGCGACGATCAGGTAATGAATGTCGTTTACCGGGTCTGAGTCATCGGTGATTTTTTCCAGGATGCGATCCAGCAGACGGGGATTGTAAGGTGCCAGCATCGACAGCGTCCGCGCCAGTTCATAATCGAGCACTTCGTGGCTGCTGGGAAACGCGTCCATCAGGCGGATGCGGATCGGATCGAGCTGACGTTCATATTCTGCAAGATCAACGCCGTTCGCATACCCGTCGAAAACCGCCGCCATTTTCGTAGGTGGCCCGAGATCACCGAGCCCCAGTTGAATCAGACGCAGCGCATCCAGACGCAGGTCAGTCTGGTAGTCACCTTCAAAAACAGTGATCCCGGTACGAACCGCGAGGGGCACAACGCCTCCCTCTTTAATAATTTTGGCATACGCCAGCGTGATCAGAGCCGCCCCATTGGAAGCTTCCACACGATCAGAAAGTGTTTTGAAATCCGCGGCGTTCAATGTGGCTGCTGCCCGGGCAGCCGACTGTCTGACATAGCGGGCAGTAGCGTCCAGCGTTTTCTGCAGGCCGGTCAGACATTCCCCCTGATTGACCTGGTCTCCCAGTTGCAGCAGCGTCTCCAGCGCAAAGCGGGCAACGAGTGGCGAATCATCCTGCAGCAGTTGATTCAACCATTTTGCTTTCTGCATAGACGGACCGGGATAGGCGAGAGACCATGCCAGCCGTGCGCGAACCCGTTCTGACCTGTCCTGCAGCAGTGGTTCAATCAGTGAGTCGGGTACTCCCCCCAGCAGTTCGGTAATGATTTCGATGGCCCGCACACGTTGCGCAGCGGAACGACCCGGATTCAAAGCGGCTTCTGAAAACGCTTCCGGCCTGATCGTTTTCACCAGCGGGAACCAGTTCTCTCGGGACCAGCTGCTGAGGGGCTGCGGAGCCGAGAGACAGGCATCCAGGGCGGGTAACGTCTCTGTTTCCTGAATCGTGTTTTCGGCAACTTCTGCTGAAGTCAGATCCGGTTTCTGCGCTTCGATCGGCCCGATGTATTCGATTTTGAATACAGAGCCGCGGGTACCGCGTCCCCCCACGCTGACATACAGGCAACCATCGGGGCCCACCGCAAGGTCGGTCGGTGCAAAGCCGAACTGCCCGACTCCCGTGATAAAATCAATGGGATCGCTGGCATAGCTGCCTTGATAGTATCGCATGGGGATCGCATGGACGCGGCCGAAAGTCCAGTCGGCGACGAACAGTGCCCCCTGATATTCCTGCGGGAACTGACGCTGCTGATAGCAGCTGACGCCGGTCGGTGAGCCTCTGTGAAAGGCAGCGATCGCCGGTGGCATGTCCAGAAACGAGTCGGGACGTTTCCAGCTGCGACTCCGCCAGCCTGCATTCGAACCGGGCAGCACATGAAACACACGCGTCGGCCGGTACCAGGGGAGCGAAATATCGCGTTCGCCATCACTGTCGTAAGTGAAGACATCGCCATTGGGATTGAAGGCGAAATCATACGCATTGCGAAATCCATCTGCGATTACTTCCCCCTGTGTCAGATCGGGGCTGAGCCGCATGAGTGTTCCCGCATAAGGTTTCTTCACGGGTGACGTTCTGCCAGTGATATATTTTTCATTGATGCCTGCGGTATTCCCCAGGAGCAGATACCAGTATCCATCCGGGCCACGCTGGATCGAGTGTGTATTATGTTCGCCACCGGTCCGGGTTCTCAAAAACACATCCGGTTTGCCGTCAGCACGATCGTCGGCGTTTTCATCTCGATAGCGAATCAGTCCCGCATCCCCGGTGCAGAGCAGATCTCTGCCGAGAAAATACATGCCCTGGGCCCCGGTAGCCGGACCATCTGCGTACTGCTGGAATGATTCGGCGACGCCATCCCCGTCGGCATCAATCAGAATGCGGACATAACCCGGTCCGGAAACGACCACGCGCCCCTGCGAGTCGATCGTCATGGAATAGATGTCGTGGGCCAGGTCATCGTCGGCATAGAGGGTGGCGCGAAAGCCTTCGGGAACTTTCAATCCCGAGAACGCTTCGGCTGCCGAAGTGGTATTCAGAGGGGCGAATACCGGTCCCGTCAGACAGACCAGTAACAGAATCAGGCGCTGGCCTGTAATACACGAGTCAGAAAAAGGCATGAGACCTCAGATAAGTTAAATAATAAAAATCTGCCGTCGATGGATTTCAAGGCGAGTTAATAACAGGTCAGGTTGATGGAAGGAACCTGACAGCCATCATAGTGCCTGAGTGCAGGTCAAGGCAATCCCGCTGTTTCAGATCGGCAAAAGTAGAACGGGAGCTTATTTACCGTTATTTACTAACTCGCCAGAATTCAGGCAGATTGTCCAGCGTCTCTGCCACGATTTGCAGAATCGCCTGTCGTTCCTGTACAGGAAATGCGGCGGGATCAACGTCCCAGGACTGTTCCAGTTCCGCAGCAGATGCGGCCAGGAACGTATGGATATTCTGTAAAATCCTGTTCCTGGCGGCCGAGGGCATCTTGCGGAAACTGTCTGTGTAAATCAGATAACTCAGCCGATAGCGAAACAGTTTTGTCTGCAGGTCGAAGTCTTTCAGCGACCGTCCGCTGGCATCACGTTTGCCCGATTGCTCAAACCAGGTCTGATAGTCGGTGGTGCCCTGTAAAGGCCCTGCGAGTGCTGCTTCATCGAGAAACAGCAGATAGCGAACCAGCTGCTGTTCTACATCCGACCGGAGCCCCAGTTGCTGTTCCATACTGGCACGGGTGATCAGATTGTGTGCGTGAACCTGATGATCGAGGATGAGGTGAGCCACCAGATCCGAATGTGGATGCAGGTATTTCGCCGTATCAACAAACTGATCGA
>NZ_CAXAVM010000233.1:0-10506 GCF_963972345.1 uncultured Gimesia sp.
CCTGACAACGGTCCTCTCGAAATACTCGGGTATATCCAACTCGCTTATGACGGCGGGCATGAGGTCGACGAAAACGAATTCGATCTGATCAGCATCGATACTCCCCTGGGAATACAGGACTTTGAGATTCCCCGGGTTGTGTATTTGTCTGAAACTGAAAGAATGGAGCGTGTTTCCGGGAGGGCCTCCGATGAGTGAAGTCCCGGAATTTCGCGAACGGGGTATCGTGGCGGTCCACCTGCTGCAAGGTGTGATCTATGAGGAACAGGAAGAAATCTGGTCGTTGTTGCTGAGCAATGAATCTGACCTGAATGACTACTTCTGTGAGATCGGGTTGTCGCTGGTCATCGACCGTACGGAAGGAATGGCCTACCTGCGTCAATTCAGTGAAGACGAACGGACCGGAGGTTATGAACGCCTGCCGCGATTATTCCGGAAAGCACCACTGACTTATAAAGTGACCCTGCTGTGCGTGCTTCTGCGCGAGGAGTATCGGAAATTTGAAGAGGAAGATCTCGATAACGAACGGTGTGTCGTCGAAATCGATTCACTGCTCGAATTGTGGAAACCCTGTTTTCCAGCCGAATCTGATGAATTCACCTTGCGGAAACAGTTGGTTGCCTCTTTCAAACAACTTGAAAACCTCAAATTTGTCAGTGGTATCAAGGATGAGCCTGATTCCTGGGAAGTCCGTAAGCTTCTGAAAGCACGAATACCCATTGAAGAACTGGAACGTCTGCGGGATCAGCTCACAGCGTTCGAAACCGAATAGGACACTCTTGGTATGCAGCACTTATTTGACATGCGTCCCGATTATCCCGGGTACCGTCTGCAAAAACTGGAAGTCTTTAACTGGGGGACGTTCGACAGTTCGGACGGGAACGTGTTCTGCTTTGAGCCTCAAGGGCGGACCTCACTTTTAGTAGGGCATAACGGCTCGGGGAAATCGACCCTGGTAGATGCCATCCTTACTTTGTTAGTTGATGGGAAAACACGAAATTACAATGTGGCTGCCGGTGCTAAGAAAACCGAGCGAACCCCCAGAAGCTACATCAAGGGCGCTTACGATCGAACGACCGATGAAACACAGTCAAGCGTGATTCGCTATCTCCGTCCAAAAGGAAATCATCTGACGGCGATCTCCGCCGTCTTCAAAGATGAAAAGCTCGATCGATCCTTTACCCTCACACAAATCCTCTACCTGAAAGCAGATGGGGGCGATGATCGGGTTTACGCGTTTGCTCCGTCAGCGCAGGAATTGAAGGCCGACTTGCAAGGGCTGGTAAAGTCGGACGAAGTCCGTGATCATCTTAAGCAGTGTGGTTATCAAACAACACGCTCTTATGCCGAATACCTGGGCTGGCTCACCAGGCAGACCAGTATGAGAAGCAAAGCGATCAGCATGTTCAATCAGACGGTCGCGGTAAAGGATATTCAAAGTCTGAATCTGTTTATCCGTGCTCATATGCTGGAAGCAGCCAACTGGCAGGATAAAATCCAGGGGTTATTGAAGCATTTCACAGACCTGAGTAATGCCCATTCTGAACTGGTTCGGGCACAAAGAGCTCAGGAACTTCTGAAGCCGGTTGCCTCAATTGGCCATAAGTATCAAGTCAAAGCGGAGAAACTCAATCATCTGCAATTGCTGTATGCTGCTTCCGAATCCTGTTTTTCGGTACTCAAACTTCAGGTATTTGAGCCAGAGCTGGCACGTCTGGAGGACAAAGCTACATCTTTGGAGACAATCCTCAACCGAGTGACTCAGGAACTGGAACAGTCGCGGGATACCGTCAGAAAACTGAAAAACGAGATTGAACAGGCAGGGGGAGACCGGTTACGACGAATTCCAGATTTGATCCTGACTGAAAAAGAGTCATTGTCTAACAAAAATTCGAGTTTTCATAATTTTCAGAACAATCTCAAACACTGTGGATTGAAGGAAACGGTCTGGAATCAGGAGCAGTTCCAGCAAGCCAAAACGGCATTACAGGCACTCCTGCCAACCAATTTTCAGCAACGGAAGGACATAAAGCAGAAACAGGAAACAGTGATTGGCGAGAAAACTGCCATTGAAACTCTCCTTCGTGAGGAATGCACCGAACTGGAGGCATTACAACAGCAACGCAGTAATCTACCGCCTCAATTTACAACAGTACGCAGCCAGCTCTGTAATGAGCTGAATCTGAAGGAGAGTGAGCTTCCTTATGCAGCTGAGTTGATCGCCGTAGCCCCTGATCAGAGGACCTGGACAGCAGCCATCGAAATGGTACTGCGATCCTTCTCTCTCAGCTTGCTGGTTCCAGAACGATATTATCCCCGGGTCAGAGCCTACATTGAGAAACGGAAACTGACTGGTGCCGATGGAAAAGGGTTACGGTTGGACTATCTGTGTGTGGGGAGTGTCGCTGAAAGCAGCGGGGACAGGATTCCTCCCAGTTCGCTTTACCACAAATTACAATTCAAGCCCAAGCATCCGCTGGCTCCCTGGGTACGGGAAGAAATCCAACAACGATTCAATTTTCAATGTTGTGATCATGTTGACGAATTCGATCAGATTCCCCGAAATGCTTTGACAGCGAACTGTCATGTGAAATTTAATCGGAAACGGCACCAGAAAGATGATCGGGACCGGACTACCGACCCCCGTTTCTTCGTACTGGGCTGGAATAATGCCGAGAAGAAACTGCGCATTCAGCAACATATTCAGCGGCTGAACACGGAATTAGGGACTCTCCAGACGCAGCTGAATACGCTTGACCAGCAGAGTGAGGAACTGCAATCCGTAAAACAAGCCGCCGAGCAGGCGCTAAATATCACGGATTTTGACCAGATCGACATTACACGTCATCAGTCAGCGATCGAAGCACTCCAGGCAGAGCAAAAGAAGCTGGAAGGGTCGAATGATATGGTGCGTGTTCTCAAAAAACAGTTAGTGAAGGCGGAAGATCAGGAAGCCTCTCTCGGGAAGGATCGTGATGAGAAGATCGGTCAACAGGCTAAATTAAAAAGTGATATTTCTATTACCAGCAGACTGCTTGATTCGACGCATGCTGAGATCAAACAACAGCGCGAGCGAGACGATTACCCGCAGCATGAGAAGTTCTTTCCGGAGATCGCCGAGTCGATCGAGGTGGAGACACTCGCGATCGACAACTTGGAAGAACGGATGTGGGAATGGAACAAAAAGATACGAGCGAAAATTGATCAGATCAGAGAGCCACTCGACCGACTGAAAGAAAAACTTTTTGAGGCGATGTCCAGATACTTAAGGGAATTTAAAGAAGAGACAGACGATCTCGACGCCAGACTGGAATCATTAGAGAGCTTTCTGGGGGTACTGGAACGGGTCAACGAGGAAGATTTACCCCGTTATGAGCGACAGTTTAAAGACAAACTGAACGACCAGGTCAGCCAGGAGATAGCGTTATTCAACACAGAGTTACGCACCGAGCAAAAGCAGATTGAAGAGAAGATCGACCAGTTGAACGGTGCTTTGAGAAAAGTCCATTATACTCCTGCAACCTACATGCGACTGAAGCCTTCTCAGATCAATGATCGTGAAATCGAAGATTTCAAACGATCGTTGCGGGAATGTCTGGATGAATCTCTGGAGCAGACACCCGAAGCAAACGAAGCCCGATTTCAGCGTATTCAATTACTGGTACAACGTCTTTCGGATAAAGAAAAATCAGCCTGGCGAAAAAAAGTGATCGATGTACGTAACTGGTACAACTTTGTCGCTGAAGAAATTGTGATCGAATCGGGAGAGACCCGCAGCAGCTATGATGGCAGTTCGGGCCAGTCCGGTGGGGAGAAAGCCAAGCTCGCCTTCACGATCCTGGTTGCGGCTCTGGCTTATCAGTATGACATTGATCCTGATGGATTTACTCCAGGTCATTTTCAGTTTGTCGTGGTGGATGAAATGTTCTCCAAAGTCGATGACCAGAACGCGGAATTTGCCCTGAATTTATTCGATCAGTTTGGACTGCAACTGCTGATTGTGGCGCCGCTGGATGCCAAAGCCCGCGTGACCGAACCGTTTGTCGATCGTTATCTTTATGTTGTGAAGGATGCGGAGACCAGCCGTTCTAAGCTACTCAGCATGACGGCGAAAGAGTATGAAGAAGAGGTGAAAAAGAACATCAAACTGAGTCGTACACGGTCCTCCAATTCTCCAAATGCAAAATGAAATTGGTTGAACGAATGCCATTGGTTTCTCCAGAAGAGATCGCCGAGAAAGTCGCTAAGGCTTATCCCCGTTTTCTTAAACGTTGGGTGAATGGAGAAGTCGAGGACTTTTTTCCGTATCGGGTAAAAGTTCGGCTGACACTGGACCCACAGAATCCTAAAGAAACCATTGATGCTCATGAACTATTGCTCGCGCATTCAAAAGATCAGCGTGGCTGGGGTTATACCGTTCACCGGGAACTAAAGCGGAAGCGGGATTTTGGAACGAACTTGGTTCCGACTGCCATCACGGTCGACACTCTCGAGGATTTGCTGCGTCTGGCCAAAAAGCAGGATCAATTTGAAAAGACACGAATTGTTATAGAAAAAGTACGATTTCACTTCCCACAATTAGAGGATTGGTTAGTCTCAGAAGTTACAAAAATAGCAAAACTGGCAGACTCGGCAGACGGTTTAATACAGGTCACAAATTATCTCATTGCGCACCCGGTACCTGATTGTTATATCCGACAATTACCGGTCCCCATAGACACCAAATTTGTGGAACGCCATGAATCCACTTTAAAACAGTGGTTGGATAAACTACTGCCAGCATATGCGATCAATGTAAATGAGAACAAATTGGTCCGTCGTTTTGGGTTTCGAGATAGCCAACCCCATCACTCGCTCCGACTGCTTGATCCTGAATTACAATCGGAACTGAACTTACCTTACGATGAACTCTCCCTGCCGTTACGTTACCTGAAAATGCTGGAAGTCACGAATTGCAGTGTTTTTATTGTAGAAAACAACCTGAATCTACTGACCTTACCAGCTTTTCCACGGGGGGTGGCCATTCGTGGTGAAGGAAACGCAGTCATGCAACTCAAAGATTTGAGCTGGCTGAGTCAGAATCCACTGATTTACTGGGGAGATCTCGATGTTGAGGGCTTCCAGATCTTATCGCGGTTGCGAAATTTCTTTCCGCATACAGACAGTGTGATGATGGATCAGGAAACCCTCAACAGTCACGCAACTGCTATCGTTAAAGGTAATCCGAGTCAGCCCGAGGCGCCCCCCAATCTGACCAATCGGGAAGCGGAGGCGTACGAGTACTGCCTGAAAAATCAATGTCGGCTGGAGCAGGAAAGGATTCTTCAGAATTACGTGGAAAACCAGATCGCTGCAATGACATCAGCGACAACTGACTGACTTTCTGTCCAAAATTTTGGTCTGGTTTAACTTCCAAAAATCAAACTGCGTTTATTTAAGCCTTTTACCCCAAATTGTACCAAGTAAAGACAGTTCTCTGCCCAGAAACTCTCGGGACGGTTTTAAAACACCTAAATTCTGGACCAAAACGTGTCATAATAAATAGGATGGAAAATACTTATCTATTACTTTTCCAATCCGATTGAACGGCAATAAGAATTCCCAGAATCTTTAAAATAAGATTTTGTATCAAGACTTCAGTTTTCAACTGCTTCCCGACATTTCTTCAACCTGCCTTTATATTTTTGTCTGGTTTTTTGAGTACTCTGAAGTTTTTTTCCCAACTCTAATGCATCGAGCTCAGTACCTTCCAGGAATTCTGTAAACGCTTCGTTTATTTTCCCAACCTTGCCGTTCAAACGTTCTTTGTATCTGGGATATAAACCACATTCCTGGAAAACAAACATTTTCAGCATGATCGAGTACCTGTTGTGTCCCAATTTATCTTCTTCCTGACTTTTTTTGCCGATCCAACCCTGAAGGTGTTTTTTATGACCGTACATCAAATGATGATTTGCGATGTCATGTAACTTCAGATTCTGATCAGCAAGTAAATACCAGGGGATAAACAGTGCCAGTCCAGCTGCTCCATACACTTCCTCGCTGTATTGCGAAGCCCCGACGGGATTCGAATGCATCGGTTCTGGTAAATGTGGTGTGGCCAGTTTTTCCAGACTCCAGTCATAATAAAACTGAGTGTAATCTGCATAAAATCGGCGTTGATTTTTAGGGATCGGAGTCGAGTCTCTCAGCATGTTCATGGGAGGGACATCAGGGAACTCACCCCGTTCTTGAATCTGCTCCCACCACTCCCCAATAAACCCCGCCTTGGAAAGCTGAAACCCGGGATCTGTTACTAACCAGCCAGCATATCCTCTTTGTCGTTCCTGGGCCTGTAACTTATACTTCTCCTCTTCCTTGAAATATTTTTTGATCATGAGCTCAGAGCAACCATGGCCTCTCATGACCGCTTCAATCGTTAAACGAAGGTCATGACTGATTCTAGTTTGTTCAGCCTGGAAACGGCGGGAGACGTCGTTAGATGGAGGAAAATATTCTTTTAGTAGGGGATACCAAAAAGGCTGTTTTAAAAAGAGCCCCATCCCCGCGATCTCATTCAGGTCATACTCAAACAGCAGATCATCCTTGGTCCACAGGCCGGGAAGATGTTTATTCAGGGCATTTATAAAATCAACCGGCAAGGCATAAATAACCTCTGTATCCAGACACAATCGATCTGGATATCGCTTTTTCAACTCTTCCCAAGCGGCATAGTTCTTTGCTTGAATCTTCGAGTTCTGGGACACACTGAGCCTCCTTCAACAGCACGCTTCAATATATACAAAAGTATCAATAAACATAATCTAATCAATGACTCCCAAATTGAGGTAAACGAATTCTAAAACGTTTACCTCGATATCTTCCTATCATCTTGGAATAGTTCTGCCGGATCTAATATTTTCTACAAGCTATCCGGTGACTATTGATGTACACAGATAACCAGAGTAATTCTAACCAGCCTTACCAGGCAGAAGAAGTCCAACAGACTTCTTCACCTGATACTTGTATAGAGTCCACCCCAAAGTCGCCCTCTAAGTCTCGCAAGATGGTCCCTGTGGAACTAATGGGAAGCCATACGCACGAAACCCGGGTCGGAATCAACGTCCATGCCTATGAAAGAGATGGTAAATATTTAGCGCGTGGACGGTATGAAAGAAGGTATTTTGGCGAAACACTGGGAGCAGATCTACAGGAAGCCAAATCAAAACTGAGAGAACTGTTGCATAGGCTAGACTCTGGCACGTTTGTGCCCCCGAGTGATGCGCGAAAGCAGATGTTGAAAACTAGAAAAATTCCTATTCTGACTCTGCGCGAGCTTTTTGATAGATATCTGACCGAAAAGCGTAAAGTCTGTGGAGAAAATACAGCCAGAACCTATTTGAATCGACTTGCCCCGATACTGGATTTTGCGGAATTAGCTCGATCACTTAAAAAATGGCCCACAGCACTGTCACTTGATAGAGACTTTGCTCTTGAATTACTTGAATTTCTGTTCAACCGTAAAATAACGAGAAATGGTAGTGCAAATGCTCCCACTAAATTGATGTCCTCACGGCATATCAAGCACTGCGGGGACACCTTAAGGATGGCCCTTAACTGGGCCTGTAGAGCAGACGTACGCAATTTGCCCCCCGATTTCGTCAACCCTGTTACCCCTGAGCTTTTTGAAAATTCATTCAGTAAAGACCCACTTCGTGATTGTGTATTTCCGCTTGAACGAAGGCTTGCCCTCTTAAATACCATGGATGACTGGCAATTCATGTCGCTGAGTATACTTTTGGTTTTACCAATCCGCTTAGAAGACGTATCTGGTCTCATCATTAGTGATGTGGACTTCAATAAACAGCAGATACGTTTTAGCAGTCGATTTGGTGGATCAGATTTCAACAAAGGAAAAGTAAATGTACTATTTCCGTTACCTGATGAACTGATGCCTTTGTTACAGATGTTGGTGGGAGAGCGTGTCGAAGGGCCGCTTTTCCTAAATCGGAAAATATGTCTAGGTAAATCTTCAAGAAAATATACATTTGATTCAACTTCAGATTTAGAACAACAGTATCATGACGAATTATTTAAAGCACCGAAAGGTACTGTTCTTAATAGCCAGGATCGGAAAGCAGTATTTCGATATTTCTTAAATAAAGCTGGAGGCATTACCAGTGCCTATGTGGGAAAACAACTGCGTCAGGTGATTGGGAAAGTTGAATCAGGTAGACCTTATGACTTGCGCGGCTCCATTACACAGGAGATGAAAGAGGCTGGAATACCATTATTAGAATTACGATACCTTACAGAGCATTCCGTGAGCGATATTATCAATGTGTATTCAGGCCTGAATCCTGAGCAGGAGATCGTTAAGTATTACAACAAGATCAGCCCTCTGCTGGAAGCGATTAAGGCCCGCACAGAACAACTTGTAATATCTGAAACAAGTACTTGCCAGAGTCGATCGAATCCAGTACAAGATACATTACCTGAAGGTGGTCAGAATGTTTAAATTCGGTTGGTGCACCGCTGGTGCACAACTGGTGCAAACGCCAGACAGTCGAATAAAGTGTGTGGTTGCAGAACCGAAAATCCATCGAATTAAGCAACTGTTTTATTTTCAATTAGTTACGCACCATTAGGTTTATTTTTGTCGCGTTGAAATCAGGTTTGAAACCACCCAGGCGGAGAGTCCCCCCCTCTCCGTTTTTGCTTTTGCTGTGACATTGAGCGACAGGATGAGTTATCTCCTGTCGCTTTTTGACTTTGCGGGGTGCTGTGTTTGTCCTTCTGAGGTCTAGAATCTTCATCATCTTTGTCACCTCCTGTGACATCCGAAGACGACGAAAGTCCCTCTGAGTCAGAAAAGTGTGCAACATTCTGTGCAACACTTTCTGAACTGTTGCTGTCATCCGGTTGATCATCAGGGGACTTGTCACCTTGCTCCTGCAACGAGTTCTCCTGAGATTCACCCGTCTGGGAATGTGGTGTCTGACGACTTCGTAACATCCCGTGGTAGAGGTCTTCGAGACCAAGATCTGAATAGACTCGGTATGTCAGGTTGATGTCCGAATGCCGAGCCAGTCGCTGAACATATGCAGGAGTTTCACCAGCCTTAATGAGATTGGTGATGAAGGTATAACGAAGAGCATGAAAATCAGCTTTGCGACCATCGACTTCGTAGGGAATCTCTGCAGCTTCCAATGCTGGTTTGATCATCTTGCCCCCGCCACGACTCTTGGCCCAGTTCCCCGGCCAGAGCTTGGCGCTCCTGGGTTTTCCTGCAATCCAGGCTTTCAGGAATTGGACCACTCCTGGATCACGGAGTGGAATACGTGCCTCATCTCGATTCTTTGTCTGTGAGGCAGACAAGCTGATGTGTGGGTACTCATCAGCCAACTGTAGGTTGGCAACCTCCATGTGACTCAATTCAGTCGCTCGAAATCCGGTGTTGAGGGCTACCAAGAACAAGACTTCTTGATCCGGTCCTGATAAACCGTACAAGGGCGAGCATTTTCTGGCCGCTTTCAAAAGCTTCGTGCATTCTTCAGACGTGAGTGCACGTCGTTGATGACAACGTTCACTCACCTTTATAGGTCGCACCTTCCGGAAGGGATCAGTCTCGATACGCTCGTCCTCAAGCAGAAAATTGGCGAACTGCTTGGCGTGGCGAACGATGTGCTTGCAGGTTTGTTGGGACCGTCCCTTCTTTCGTAACGAAGCCAGATAGGTCTGAAACCTGTTCCCGTTTAAGTCCGATAGAAGTAGAATCCCCATGGTGTCGAAAGCTCGCCTGAGACGTCCGGTGACCAGCATTACTTGAGCTGGGCTGATTTCCCGGTCTTCGAGTGACTTCTGAAAGTCATCCAGATGTTCAGACAATGGTTTCTCATTCTGGATAATCCGTGGCGTCCGGATACCAGCTCGTTCCTCGTTGACCTCTCTTTTCGCATCACGCAGTCTGATAGCTGCTTCATCTCTTGTAGTAAATCCATTTTCTTGCTGACGTATCCCCTTTGCGTCAGGATAGCGAATTGACCAAGTCTTAGCTTTGTATGTCTTGCCGTTTCGGATGATGGTTGGATGGAATGGTTGACTCATACTTTACGACCTCCTTTCGACTTCCGGTATTTGGGGTGAAGTCGTTCCCATTGCCTTCGCGCTGGACAGCCACTCTCGATCCAGTGCATGATCTCATCACGCGACCAGACTCGTTGAGTGCCGATATTGACGGACTCCGGAATACGGCCTTGGCTTTCCAGTCGATAGATGGTACGTACTGTTCGCCCCAGAAGTTCAGCCATATGATGCTTGGTGAGCAATGGCGGGAATAGGATGCTAATTGCCTGACTTTTGTTAGTAGGTGTGACTTCATTCATTTCACGTCATCCTTTCCGTTTGCCACGCGAAGGGACTTTACTCGTGGCGCAATTTTGGCAAGGACTTCTCCCAGCGTTTGCACTCTCTGAAGTTCCCCAGAAATAGTGGGCGCTCAAAAAAGAGTGTAAACTATTCTGAGGA